>CALDZW010000145.1 GCA_937944175.1 uncultured Candidatus Altimarinota bacterium | reverse complement strand
TCCTCATTCTTCCATCGCTTTCTTCCCATATTTTTCTTCTAAATATTCTTTCACGTAGAATACAAAATGTGGATATTTAATTTTTTCTTTTACTTTATGAAAATCAAAAAGTATTCAAAATCTTAAAGATTTTTTATATTCATCAAGATTGATATACTTATCTTCTATCATTCTTCAAAGAATAAAATCTTTTCTTCCCGTTTGATATTCAACATAATGATCATCAACAAGGATTCTAATGTTATTTAATAATGGGAGTAAATCAGGATATGTAATAACACTACATCAAGTATCATCAACATTAATAAATCCTTTAAAATTTTCTTTTTTTAAACCACACACAAGAATTGAATCACCATCTTCTTGAAGTCTTTTTATTTTTATAGCATCAATAACTCATCTCAGTGCATCTACATACTTTGTATATTCCTCATTTGGATTATTTGGGAGAATTTCAATAAGATTTTTTTCAATGAGAGATTGTTTTTTAGGACCAGAGGTTACTCCTTCAATGGTTGATTTTGGATAAAAGTAAGGGTATCACATCAGTCTTGGGTATCCTTGCCATTGACCATCATCTCATTTAATAAATTTATATGGAGATAAAAATGTAGGCCCTTTAGGGAGTGAAGCAAGAATAGCTGCTTCAAGAATAAGAACTTCATCAGCTTTTTTGTTAAAATATGTCTGAGCTGCTTGCTCTACTCAGTGAGCATTATTTCAAAAAGCAATTTTATTAAGATAGAGTTCCATTATTTTTTCCTTTGTGAACTCATTATTCATTTTATATGAAAGATAAATTTCTTTTATTTTTCTTTCTATTCTTCTTTCATTTGTAAGGAAAGTATTTTTAATAAGTTGCTGAGAAATTGTTGAAGTTCACTCTACTTTACCAGTAATGGCACCGTTAATTCATGCTCTAACTAATCAAATAAGATCAAATCAAGGATTTGTCCAGAATCTTTGATCTTCTCATGCAACAATTGCATTGATCATTTTTGTATTAATTTGGTCAAAATCAATGTAGGTTCTTTTTTCTTTATAAACACTGTAAAGGAGATTACCTTTTCTATCATAGATACTTGAAGTTTGAGCAATTTCAAGATCTTTTAATTTTGAGATTGGGGGAAGTGGTTTAATAATTTTATTGTATAAGACAAAACCACCAACAATCATGGCAATTGTAGCTAAAAGAACAATAAAAAGTAAAAACTTCAATAAATATGAAGAAAATACTCTTTTTTTCTTTACTATCTTTCTCTTAATAGCTCTATTTCTTGTTCTTGTTTCAGCTTTCTCAATTTTTTTTGTTCTAAAGGTTACCATAACTGTTTGTAAAAATGTAGAATTAACGTGTAAATAATATTTCTATTTTCTTTTCTGGATCACGAGCATACTTTGGTCATCAATTATATATTTCAATTTCATTTTCTTGTACTCACGTAAGAAGCTGTAATATTCATATAGTTTTGTTCTCTGTGTCAATTCAATTGATAATTATTTTAGTTTTTACTATATCATATTCTGAAGATATAAGGGGCTTCTCTTTTGTGATAGTAGATCCACTTTTACTCACAATTTCATCAATTTTTCATTCCTGTTTGAGCTTATTATATTCCTCAAGGTTTAATTTCTTTTTTGTTGATAATTTATTTAATGAATCATTATCATCATCTCATTTATTAATTGGAGGTTTGGGTATTTCTCATATTTTTTCTATCAAATTAATTTCTCATCAAAGAATTTTTATTTTTTGAGCAAGTTTGTAAGCATACTCTTTATCTTCTTTTTTACTGAATATACTTATCTTATATTTTTCATCAAATGATTCAGGCAAGTTGAATACAATATTTGAGTATTGTTTGATAGTATCAAAATAGTCTAGCTCATCATAACTAGCTCAATCAGGAAGCAGAACGCTTTGTCCTCAAAAATGAATACGCTGAGGATAATATACCAATCAGCCTTTCATACACTCATGAGCCTTAATACAAGTATCATTAATTCAAGATGAGTATACTTTTGTATTCTCTTTTGTTTTGATATCAGTAAAGAGTTTTATTGCAGTTACTAAATTGATATCAGTTATTACATATTCAGTAAAAATATCATATAAGTCTTTAATATTAGCAGGATTAGCTAAGTATTTTCAATTTAAAATCTTTGCCTTTAGAGACTCAATAACTTGTTGTTGTCGTTCACTTCTTCAAAAATCTCATCCAGTATTTTTCCTACTCCTCACATATTTTAATGCTACTTTTCAGTCTAGTAACCAATCTCATTTTCTTAACATAAATGTTTGGTATCCAAGAGTACTATTTGGATATTGGTGATCAACTATGGTTTTAGGTACTTTGATTTGAACTCATCATAGGGAATCAATCAGCTGAACAAATCAATAGAAGTCTATATTAACATAATGGTCAATTTTTTCACCAGTAATCTCTGTGATTTTTTTCTGTAATTGTTTTACTGCTTTTTCTTTTGAGTATTTTTTTCACAGATAGTGAACATAGAGACCATTTATTTTGCCAGTATATGGTTTTCATGATTGCATATAGTCATCATACTCTACAAACAAGTCTCTTGGAATAGACAGTAAGCTTATGTGATTTTTATTTCTGTGAAAACTTGCAAGGATAATTGAATCTGTAAGCTCAGGAGCATCATGCCTTCATCATCATCTCCCAAGTATTAAGATATTAGTTTTTGAATCTTCATCAGCTCTTATTTGAGCGATACGTTTTTTATCTGCTTCTGCTTGATCTAGTACTTTTTGTTCTTCAGGTGAAATAAAGATTTTACTGATGATAGTAGATCATGTACTTCACGTTCCATTTAAATTAATATTTTTTTGAACTGAAAAATCACTTTTTCAAACAACCTGAAGAATTCATACAGCCATAAAAAAGACTAGAACAATAGAAAAAATTCATATTGCATTAATAAGCTGTTTATTTTTTTGTTTCTTTTTAGAGTTCTTTCAGTGGTTGAGCATGAAAAATAATCATCTAAATATTTACTGGCTAGATTTTATGAATAAAAATGTAATTATCAAAATCTTTTTATAAGAAAATTGCGAAGTTGTATAATAAAATTATATGTATGTCAAGAGAAACATTATTTTGCAAAAAGATCTATTTTCTATAAAGTAGAAGTTACTTTATATTATTAACTTATAATTAGATGGTTGAATTACCAAAGCTTCCATTCGAAATGAATGCATTAGAGCCTATAATTTCTCAAGAGACACTAGAATACCATTACTGAAAACATCACAATACTTATGTTGTGAATCTTAATAAGTTTATTGACTCAGATGAATCTTTACAATGAAAAACATTAGAAGAAATAATTTCATTAAGTGAAGGATGAGTATACAATAATGCTGCACAAGTATGGAATCATACATTTTATTGGAACTGTTTAAGAGCCCCTCAAGATTGAAATGCACCAACTGGTGAGCTTGCTTCAAAAATTAATGCTGCTTTTGAAAGTTTTGAGTCATTTGTAGATGTTTTCTCACAAGCAGCTATATCAAATTTTTGATCTGGTTGGACATGGTTAGCAGAGAACAGTGAAGGTGGCTTAGAAATTATATCTTCAGATGATGCTGAGAGTCTTGCAGGGAATAATTTTGATTACACACCACTTATGGTTATAGATGTATGGGAGCATGCCTACTATGTAGACTACAGAAATGCTCGTCCAAGTTATGT
>CALDZW010000144.1 GCA_937944175.1 uncultured Candidatus Altimarinota bacterium | reverse complement strand
CATATATCTCTTTATGAGAGTATTAGAGCAAGCTACAATAGCGTTGGTTACGAAATATCCTTTCTTAACTGACCCTATTGTTTTATTTAATCCAAAAGAGACACCATCAAAAGAAGAAATCCTCTCAGGAATACTCAGTCTGCAATATCCACTCATAGATAAAAATCAGAAAATATTACCTATAATAAAAAAGGATTTTTATTCAGTCATTGATATCTATCATACAACTATATTTAAGGATTCATATACTAAAGTCCAATTTTGAGAAAGACTCAAAGATTTTTACAAAGTCATAAGAATCATTGAGATATTTCATAATAAAAATGAATATGAAAAATTTAATTTAATTAATGAATATTTTTGAATTGATTTTGAGCTATTAGAAGAGATTTTTCGAAACACTGAAACTATTACAGGTTTTTTTCAAGACCGAACACACAAGATTGAAGATTCAACTATTCGTTCACTTGAAAGAAAAAAACTGAACAAAGAACAAATTGCTTTTTATTTTAGAGAAGCACTAGCCTTTCATTGACTACAAAACAATTGGTCAGTGATAATTTGAGATGTAGTATCTGTTGTTCATACAAATTTTAAAATGTGATGATGAGAAATAATTATCCCAAATAATCTTCCTCCACGCTCAATTAAAGATACATTAATACTAATAGCTCATGAAATTGATGGTCATTGTGTCCAATTTACTAATTGTGACTGCCTATCATGATGAGCTATCAGGTATTCTAAAAGTGAACCATTAGCTGAAGGCTATGCAATGTATAATCAATACTTATTTGAAAATAATGTATTTGGGTCATCAAAAAATATCATTCATTTTGTAAATAAAAATAAAAAAAGGTTCAAATCCATTAGTGACCATAAGAAATTAAAAAAGTATCTTAATGAACTTCATTGAAGCCCACTACGTTTTTTTAGATGATTCAAAAATGTAAAAATATATAAAAACTTAAAAGATTTTGTTTACATACAATGACTCTATAGAATTATTAAATACACTAAGAAATACTCTAACATTATTCCACTAGTAAAAATGTGAGCTATTAATTTCTCTTACATTAATAAATTTTGAGAAAAACTAATTGATTCAAGAGAGAAAATTTGAATTCACGAATTAAGTGCTTTTCACCTTCTTAATAAATATTTTAAATAAACTTCTATACATAAATAAGATATTATGAACCTCAATTATTGGTCAATTTCATCAAAAATTTTAACTAAAGAAGCAGAAAAACTTTGATTGTCTGTTAAAATAGTATCAAAAGATAATAACTTATTTTTTATTAATTGAAATTGAAAAAGTGTTTTATTTAAATCAACAGATTTCTGAGTAAATTCATCACTCTGAACAAAAATATCAGATAACAAAGAACTGACATATAAAATGTTGGAAACTCAAAATATACCTACTGCAAAAAGTTGGTATATTTCAAAACTAGATCATGAAATACTAGATAATCAAGATATTACTTTTCCAGTAATTATTAAGCCTCTTCAGGAATCTGGTGGAAATTGAGTTGTTATGAATATTTTAAATCATGAAGAGTTAAAAGAAAAATTGCAAAAATCTTTTCAAAGTTACAAAAAAATGATTATTCAGAGACAAATTGAATGAAAAGAATACAGGATAATTATCTTTAATTGAAAGCTCTTAATTGCATATAACAGAGACCCTGCATCTATTTTTTGAAATTGAATAAATACAATTGAAGAACTTATTGCTCTTGAAAATAATAATCCTTTGAGATCAAATTGATATGATTCTCCGTTATCATTAATAGAGATTGATGAAGAATTACTTAATTATATTACAAAACAATGACTGTCAGTAAAATCAATTCCAATTAAAGATGATAAGATATACCTAAGATGAAATTCTAATATCTGAACAGGATGAATACCAGTTGATGCTTCTAAAGAAATATCACAAAGTATTATCAATTCGTGTGTCCAAGCATCTAAAATATTATGATTAAGTTTTTCATGTGTTGATGTAATCACTACTGATATCAAAAAATCTCTAAAAGAGACAAATGGAATTATTTTAGAAGCATGAAGCACTCCCTGAATATGATGAGTTCTTGAATCTACTTGAATAAATATATGAAAAAAAATATTACAGCAAATTTTTTTTCAATAAATATTTTTTTAAGACCTAATATTTAAGTAGGCACAAATACTCTTAAAACAACCAATTATAACATGAATACCAGTAATCTAATATCTAGTTGGTGAATATCTTCATATATTATAATTAATAAAGCTAGATCTTTATGATTTAAGACTGAAATCATTTCAAAAGAACATAAATTATTCACTATTGTTAGTAAAAAAAAATTACTGCAAGTCTGTAGACTGTGGTCTCAATTCATCATTTGGTTTCAAAATTGCAAATTACAAAGAATTGACATACCTTCTTGTAGAGAAAACATTGATGAATTAAATGAATGACTCCTTTGCAGAAGTATGAGAAACTTTTGGAAAAGAATTTAGTTTATTTATAGTTCTTAGGAGCTTTATAGAATTTATCATAAATTCTTCTACACAATGTGGCTCAAGTAAAAAATGAAAGGAAATTTATGTAAAGAATCCAAAACAGTATACTTTGAATAAAGTATATATTCTAACAAGAAAATTATGTGAAAGAGATTTACACATCTAAGCCTACAAGAAAGAGAAAGTATAGAGATACATCGGCATAGATGAGAGAAACAAAAAGATATAGCTAGAGTTCTTTCACGAAGTGAAAGTTGTATATCTAAAGAGATCAATAGAAATAGCGTGAAAAAGAGGTGAAAGAAGAAGAAAAGATATAAAGCTAGAGAAGCTCATGTGAAAGCATATCAAAGAAGGTGGAGAGCAAAAACACAATCAATGAAAATTAATCTGAATAGTGAAATGAAGAACTTCATCATTGATGAAATACAAAGAATAGATATTACATCATCTCCTAAGGTGATAGCAAATGCTTGGAATGAAAAACAATCAGATAAAAAGAATCATATAACTCATCCTTCTATTTATGCTTGGTTGGAAACATGAGATTGAGATAAATTCAAAGAATTCCTTCTCTATAAATACAAGTGATACAAAAAGAAAAAGACTTGAAAGAAAATAAGTAAAATAAAGAATAGAGTATCAATAGACGAAAGACCTGATGAGGCTAATATTAGAATAGAGCAGTGACATTTTGAAGCTGATCTAGTTGTATCTAGAAAATGATATAAATGAGCAATACTTACATTAGTAGATAGAAAGACAAGGCTCCCAAGAATACATAAGCTCAAAGATAAAAGTAGTGAAGCTATTATGAGATTTATAGCTAGAGAGAAAGAAAAACTTTGAATAAAATCTATCACTTTTGATAACTGAATGGAGTTTGCTAAACACCATTTGTTGAATGATATTGGTATAGAGACTTACTTCTCAGACCCATATTCTTCATGGCAGAAATGAAGTATTGAAAATCTTAATAGACTCATTAGAAGATTCTTTCCTAAAGGGACTATATTTGATCTAGTAAGTGAAGAGGACATAAAAAAAGTATGTGATATTTTAACACATACTCCTCGAGAAATACTTGGTTATCTTTCACCATATCAAGTACACTTTACAGAATCATTATAGATTCAG
>CALDZW010000143.1 GCA_937944175.1 uncultured Candidatus Altimarinota bacterium | reverse complement strand
TTCATTAAGAAGACAGAGTTTCTGAAACATCTTTTCTAAAAAATCTGATGCCTTTTGTTTTGAACTATGCCTGTATTCAAGTATTCCTAAATCACTATATGGAGGAAACTGAAACATCTTTCTTTCTGAGAGTGTCTGCACAAAAAACTCCTTATAATTACTATTAATAATAGTAGAAACTGTCTGATTAGTAGGAATGAAGCTTTGAATAATTACATCTGTTTTTTGCCCTTTTCTTCATCATCTCCCGAGCACTTGATGAAGATTTGTGTATACCTGTTCTTCACTATTATATTGAGCTATTTGAAGCTCTTGCTCTATAAGCATCACTCCAATAAGACCAATTTTATCAAAATTAAAACCTGTCGTGATCATCTTTGTTCCAATGATAATGTCTGCTTCATTAATATTTTGTAACGCCTCTAGTTTTGATTTTTTTGTCTTCATTGAATCTGTATCAAAGCGCAGAATATGCACTTCTTTTTCACTCTTTGAAAAATATGAAACAAGACTTTCTTCAATTTGCTGAGTTCCTATTCAAATATGCTGTAAGTTTGTTCAATAACACTGTGAACATTTAAGTGGAATGGGCTGAGTAAATGAACAGAGATGACACATGCATGCAGGAGGGAATTTATGCACACTCATAGATACGTCACAAAAATCACACTTCAATAAATGCTGGCAGTCCTTACATACTATTGAACTATATTCTCATCTTTTATTTAGATAGAGTAGTGTTTTTTGACCAGAAGCAATTTGCTCCTCTATTCAAGTAAGAAGAGTATTTGAGATATATGCATTCACCTTTGATCAATCCTTTCATAGATCTACTATATGCATAAGTAAGAAGCTTCAGTAAATAAGTAATTTTATACTTCTATTATAAAATAATAGTAATTATTTGCAATTAATTTAAAACTATATTATACTATATTTAGTACAGATTGTTGTAGACAGGGTTCCTCCTTTACCCTCCTATACTTCTGTACTTTTTTATTTGTAAAAAATTATATTCTTGTATGATGAAAAGTAATTCTACACTTTATATTTTTTCTATTAAAAAACATGAAACATTTCTCATATCTCTTTATTATTTGAGCAGGAATCCTCTGGTGAATTGAGGCTATACTCATTCTTCCAAACCTCTATAGCCTGCCAGTACCACTCGTTGTCTGAATTCAAACCACACTGCTCACTCTCATGCTCACTCCTTTTTTTTACAAGCACTTTGCAGCATATAAAAACATGAGTTCACAGCAATGGCTCATCATACTCTGTATTGCATTACTCTGATGAGTAATTGGAATTATAGCCATAACCAAAGCCCTCTTCTATGTGAATTATGTGAACCTCTCAATAGTAGTGCTTATTCAAAAGCTCCAACCTCTTTTTGCCATTTGACTGGCTAGTATCTTTTTAAAAGAAAAACTGCATTCACATTTTCTCCTCTGGTCATGACTGGCTCTTATTTGAACCTATATAATGACTTTTTGACTTAGTCTTCCTAATATGAATACAGGATGACACCTTATTATAGCATCAGGTCTAGCTCTCCTTGCAGCCATCAGTTTTGGATCCACTACAGTCCTCACTAGAAAATTCTTACATAGTGTGAGTCCACTTGATTGAAGCTATCTCAGAATAGTCCTTTCCACTCTTATTCTTTCAATTATTATCCTGAACAATTGAGAATATCAAGCCATCTGATCGATTACTCCACAGCAACTTTGGTATTTTTGAGCTATAGCTATCACTTGATGAGTATGAATCTATTTTTACAATCTATGACTCAGAAGCACAAAGGCATCTATTGGGACACTGTGTGAGCTTTCTTTCCCACTTACTGCAATTCTTCTTGAATTCTTCATAAGAGGCAATATACTAACACTCACACAATTCTCCTGAGTGATGCTTTTGATGATAAGTGTTATGATGATTGTAAGGGAAAAGAAATAAAACTAGTCATCCCTTAATGAAGGTTGCGTAAACATATACTCTATCACTAAACCCGCTCCCCCTACGGGTACCCCCCTTGAAAAAGGGAGATAAAATTGTAATATACACACTCATACTTTAATACTATCCCCCCTTCTTTATGTCTGTTTGACTTATTGCCCTACTTGATGACATCGCTATTCTTGTAGATGATGCTGCTGTTATGACCAAGGTTTCCATGCAAAAAACTGCATGACTTTTATGAGATGATTTAGCAGTAAATGCTGAGAAAGCAGCTGGTTTTTCTACCAAAAGAGAACTCCCTGTAATCTGGAAAATAACGAAATGAGCACTCCTAAATAAGATTGTTATTCTCCCTTTTGCATTTCTCCTCTCTGCGTTTGTTCCAAGTATTATTCCCTATATTCTTATTCTTGGGTGATGTTATTTAGCTTTTGAATGAGCTGAGAAAATTATTGAAATAATAGAAACTAAAGTACTCAAAAAAACTCATGATAAACATGAGATTGTCCTTTCAGAAAAAGAGAAAGTAAAGTCAGCAGTGCTGACTGACTTCATACTCTCAATTGAGATCATTGTTCTCACTCTAGCCACAGTCATGGCTGCTTCACTTTTACAACAGATCATAGTTGTGACAATTATAGCTCTTGTTGCT
>CALDZW010000142.1 GCA_937944175.1 uncultured Candidatus Altimarinota bacterium | reverse complement strand
TCAACATAATTATCATGGTCAATTCTTACGGCCCAATCTTTATCTTTATCTTTTAATCAAAAACTATTACCATCCTTTGAAGCATATACATACCCCTGTGCTTCTCATAGTCAGTTCTTAATTACAATTCAACCATCTGAATCGTCTCAGTATTTTACTTCCAATAGTTCACTTCATATTCATAACACATCAACACCTCCATTAAAATTCAGATTCTTAACATTATCAATGTCATTATTATTCATATTTACATCTCAACCAATATTGATTGTATAATCATCACTGGCTCCAGTTCAAAATCACATATTTCCTGGAAGATTTAATCAATCAGGTGAAATATGTCTTGAAGTTATTTCTCCATTTCAAATCTTACTCCCTATCACCGCACCATCATTAATTTTTTCACTAGTTATAGCATTTTTTGCAATAGTTCTTGTAGAAACTGCTCATTCATCAATTTTTTCTTCTGTTATCGCTCAGTTTTTAAGTTGGTCAGTTCATACTGCTCAAATTCCTATTTTTCAATCAACTACTGCTCCATCTTTAATTTTCTCACTTATAATTGCTCAATTTTGAATTTTTCAAGTAGAAACTGCTCCTGATCAGATTTTACTTTCAGTAATAGCTCCTGGTGCAATATTAAACCCTGTTATCTGTTGACGTCAAATATCTGATCATTCTATTGATCAGTTTTTTATACTACGTGAATCAACTGCATTATCATCAAGATGATTATTTTTTACTGCTTTATCTCAGATATTTCAACTCTTCACTTCTCAATCTCAGATATCCTCTGATAAAATTGATCAATTAATAATCTGATCTGAACCAATTGAATTATTAGCTATATCTGCTCATCATATAGATCCATCAATAATTTGGTCTGATCAAATTGAATTATCTGCCATATCTATTTGTTGAACTGTTTGGTTTTTTATATCCTCTGACCTTACTGTATCATTTTTTATCTGTTCACTTACAATAGATTCTCAAGTAATTCTTTCTCATTTTAAAATCCACTCAGATCAGTCATTAATAAATGCCTCTCATATACTTCAATCTTGAGCAGCATAGCTTTGTGTGCTCATGAGTAAAAATCATAGAGTAACTCAACTGATAATTTTTTTTATATTTGTTTTCATAAGGAAATAGTTACGATAATATGTATTAATAATTAAAATTTAGACTCATTATACTTGGCATCACTTTTCATTTTTCTATTGTAACTGCACAGAGTTTTTCAGTCACTCGCAATTTCTTTGTTCAACTATAGGCTGTTCATTCATCAGTAAGGTAACATTGTCGTTTTCATGCAAATTTGTGAGTGAGATTTCAGAGTCAAATAACTTCTCATTCTAGAGTACAATTTGGGTCTCTTGTATCAGGAGCTAGTGCTGTTTTAAATGTTCTTAGTTTTGCTAAATTATATATTGAGCTTAATCAATTATTATATACATCATGATCACTCCCAAGTGGTATATCATCTGTCCAATATCAATTCTTAGTATCTATAAAGCCATAAATGAGTAGCTGCCTTCTTAATTGCTCTAATTCTGCTCATGAAGTAAGCACATCAGAACCATTGTAATTCATCATACTTCCCTCTGCTATAATATAAGCATCAATATTTGTTACATGAGGATCAATATATATATTTCATCCTCTATTTTCTTTATCTCTTGTAATTATTATAGTGAGGCTACTTTTATTATCAGTATTAATAATATCTCACTTAATATATAAATTCCCTCATTCTAATAAAATAACTTTCTCTCATTGCACCTCAACAGCATCTCCTATCACATCATTTCAGAGCACCAGTATCTGTCCAGCATTACCATTAATTGCATTACCATTGGATTCTTCACTAAAATTGTAATATGATATATCTTTGAGAGGCTCTGATACTGGATTTGAATTATCAGTGATTGCTGGAAAAGTCTTTTGAATAGTGGCTACATTTCTATTAATATATGATTTCAACAAGGCTTTATCAATTTTTTGTCATCAACCAAGAGTGATAAATCTTTTATTTGTAGCACTGGCTCATTCTGTTATTTCAATTTCTGATCATGTAAAATCTTTTCATACTGAATTGGTAACAACTCATTCAATACATAGCGAATCATTATTAAACACCTCTGCTCATGCAACCTCTAATACATTTCCATCTGCATCTTCAGTTTCTACCAGAATTGATTGTCCAGTTCCAGTTAATACCCATTCTTGAGTCCTATCAGATTTTACAATAATGCTTACCTTATTAGTAGATGGACAAAAGTAGCTTCAATTTTGAAGATTAAGAGTAAGTCCCCATGCTCATGTTGATTGTAGACTTCAACTCAAAGTATATGATCTTCATCAATTGCATTCAGGATTTGTATTTGGTATTGAATCAATTCTTCCTTCTACTAATACTGGATAAAATTGTCCATATTGGTCAGATTCTAGAAACCATTCTGATGTATTTAATGTCATTCTCAATCATGAGCTATATCAAGATGATGAATCACTTGGGTCAGTAATAATTGGGAGTATATTTTCATTTAATCTATATGTATCTTGCAGGTTATTATTAGGAATAAGTGGAATTGGATCCTCTCAATCAGCTGAGAAATATGTAAGTGAAGCAAATACTCCTCATATTCCAATAAACATCATTCATGTAATAATTGCCATGAATACAATAGATGGTCTCTTTTTTTGTGTCATTTTTTGTAGAGAAAAATAAATTAATACGCTTTCTATATAAAAGAATACCATATTATAATTTACAATCCAAAAAAAAGAGCTTTACTTTTCTAGAAAACTCTTTTTTGTGATATGTTACTTTGACAATCCTATAAAATTCTTTCCTTTTTTTGAACTTTTAGCTCCAACGAATACCAGTACTCTACTTATCCGCATGACACTAAATAATGAGACAACTATTCAGATAGCCAACATAAGTCCAAATCATTTGATCAAGTTGATACCAAATATAAAAAGTATCAATGCCACAATGAGGCCTGTCACATTAGAATCCCATATAGCTGTCCATGATTTTCTAAATCATACCTTTGATGCTTTCACAAGGGAAGATTCTCATTTATTGATTTCATCTCTGATTCTTTCGAAAATCAATATATTTGCATCAATAGCCATACCAATAGAGAGAATCAGTCATGCTACTGAAGCCAAAGTCAATGTGACTCAAAGGACTTTTACAAGACTTAAGATAATGACTACATAAAGAAGTAATGCTACTGAAGCAAACAGGCCAGAAAGTCTATATGTCCAGATCAAAAATATAAATATAAGCAAGAATCCTGTTCCTCATGCAACAATAAGCTGTTGAAGAGAGTTAGCTCAGAGTTTTGAATCGATTGATTTTTCTGAAGTAAGATAAATGGGTGCAGGAACTACTCACGTATTAATATCATTAGAAAGAGTTGATGCTTGTTCAAATGTATAGTTTCAAGTAACAATCGCTCTTCAGCTTCTAATTGGCTCATTGATTACTGGATCAGTTAGGAGTTCTCATCACACAAATATTGCCATTTGTTTTCCTACAAGACGCTCACTGAGTTCTCCAAATATCTTTGCTCATTCAGAATTAAATGTCAGCTCAACATGAGGCTGGAATGCTTCATTTGTTTGTGGGGCTGCTTGTGTAAAGTATTTATCATTAAGCACTCTTCATTTTGAGTCTTTTGCTGGAACCCATCTAGAAGGAGATCATGAAATGAAAATATATTCAAGGTCAACAAGAGTATCAGCTCCATTTGTAACAACTTTTTTGATATCTATCAACCATTTACCATCTACTCCAGTGAGGCTTCATACTCATGTGCCATCTAATAATTTCATAATCCTTCCCTCTTTTAGACCTCACTCCTCTAGAGCAAAATAGTCTTTTATTCTTTCAGCATTCACACTCAGTTCTCATGTTTCTACATCTGCATACGTGTCTTGAATTTTTGCAGCTGTGACACTAAAATTAAATTCTGATTTCTTTAATTCTGCTAATGCTTTATCAGCTATTACTGTTCTCTCAGCAATATCTTCTTCTGTAGTCTCCGTTCTAAGTTCTTTAAACATGATCTTTGTCACTTTTCAGATGGCTTTTTTTGCTCTCGCTACGTTCAGCTTATCTTCTTCTGGATTTTGTCATTTCAATGGAATTTGCACAATAATATGTTGTTCTCATCAATAATTGGCACTCGTAATCACTGAGTCATTAATCTTGAGTGATTCTACTCTTTTATCTATAATTGATTTTAATCATTCTAGAATCTGAGCTTCTTTTTCTGGAGAATATCCCTCTTCAAGTTTTGCTTCCTCTAAGTCAACCTTGTAATCAAGTTCAACTCATCATTGTAAATCAAGTCAGAGTTTGTATGGTGTATCTCAAAATGGTGCATTCAATCAATAGTTAGTCCATGGAAAAACATATGCCAAAAGCGCTATCCCCCCACAAATTATCACCATCATTCTTATTAAAATTTCTTTCATCAATATTTTTTAAGTTTTATTACCTAGACAGTATAGGAATAAATTGATTTTTTCAATTATTTCTCACTCCCTTCTTTCTTATTTGCTAGTTGCCCACAAGCGGCATCAATATCATCTCACATAGTCATTCTTACAGTTGATACTACATTGTACTTTTCTAAAAGTGTTTTTTGAAATCTATCAATAATTATTTTAGGAGTCGTTGTATATCCATCACTATTTGTTCCCTCTCAAGCATTATATGGGATAAAATTCACATGTGCTAATCTTCATTGCAAAAGTTTACCAAGTTCATCTGCTAGTTTTGGATGATCATTGACTCCATTGATCATAATATATTCATAAAAAATTCTCTTATTTGTTTTGTCAGTGTATTCATCCAAACTTTTCATCAAATCAGCTAATGGATATGTATGATCAACAGGCATGATAGATTTTCTTACTTCATCATTTGGAGCATGAAGAGAGACAGCTAAGCTATTTTGTGGGAAATCATCTCTAAACTTATCAATTCATGGAATAATTCCACAGGTTGAAACAGTCACTCTTCTGTTTGATAGATCTAACTTTTTTTGAGTGGTAGCTACAATGATTGATTCTTTTACATTATCATAATTAAGCATAGGTTCGCCCATTCACATATATACTATATTTCTGAGTGTATTGCCTTCTTCTTCATGCAACATTTTAGCTGCATTGATTATCTGCTCAACTATTTCATACGTTTCTAGGTTTTTCAGTAATCCTAGTTTCCCCGTAGCACAAAAACTACATGCCATAGGACACCCTGCCTGACAACTTACACATAAAGTTACCCTCCCTGTTTTATGTCTCATAATTACTGATTCTATATATTCTCCTGTCTCAGTTTTATATAGAGTTTTTGTTGTTTGTCAGTTTGCAGAAGTTTTTTGTGTATCAATTATCAGTGTTGAATAGAAAAAATTTTCATCTAATTTTTCTCTTAAATCCTTTGGAATAGTTTGAATCTCATTAAAATCAGTAACAAAATTTTTATAAATTGCATTTTCAATTTGATTATATCTAAATGGAGGAAACTTATTCTCTTTTAGAAATTCTTTTACCTTTTCTTCATTATGAATTGAATATTTTTGCATAAATTAAGATATTGAATAGTATAGAAGTAATAAAACATAGCTGAAATTTACCTTAAAAAAATAATTTGTAAAGATGAAGTATAGCAAAAAAGCAACATCAATAATTGAAGTTATGGTTGTGCTTATGCTTGTAGTGACATGAGTAGTTTGAATGTATAAAGTATACTGAAATTCTCAAAACCTTTCAACGTCTACTGGAAACAAAATTCAAGCTATTCAAATAGCAAGAGAATGAATAGAAGCCATGAAAAATATTCGTGATACCAACTGGATAAAGTTTGGGGCTGATATCACAAATTGCTGGAACACCTTTAATTATAATAGTAATTGTGTAAATAATGCTGCTGAAAATGATATTGCTCCTGCTTCCTATATCATTTACCAATCAGTTGATAATAACTGGAAATTAGCTAGCAAAACTACGTGAAATTTTTCATCTACTACATACAGAAATGATTTCAAAGTCTTTATAGATTCAAATTGATTCTACACCCAATCATGAAGTAGTGTAGAATCAAAACCACTTTTTACTAGAGAGATCAAAGTACAATACTTCGAAGAAGATGGTATCACAATATGAAACTCTAATGAACCAAAAATGGAAGTTACATCACTTGTTCAATGGGTTGATTCATCAAGTAGTGTTCCTCACAAAGTAGAATTTACTACGCTTCTAACTAATTGGAAAAAATAAATGATCTCCTATCACTTATTTTTTATGCTTCTTGAGATTTCTCTTTTTTATTTGGATCTAGTGCTAGATTAGTCTTAACTTTTTCAATATTCAAACCTGTTAGTGGTGAATATACTCAATTTTGCATAATCATCTGTCTCAAATCAGGAAGTGTTTTTCTATTATCTAACTTAATATCTCAAGAAGTAATATCTCAAGAATATATTAAGCTATTTTTTGATTTCTTTTCATCACCTGTAAAACACTTCCTTATAAAGGCAGAGAGATTACTAAAATCTTCAAGTTTTGAGACATTTCAAGGAGTTCAAAATGATGCTTCTGCAAAATCAACTTCTAGTGGATTCAATTGTACTGTTAGTATCTTTGTTACGAATGGATCTCAAATTAAATCAAGTATTAATTTTTGTTCATCTGGGTTTAGACAGTAGAGTCCTGTTTGCTGTAGTAGTAAATTAACATTCTTATCTTGTTGTTCTTTTCTCTGTGCTTGTTGCTGAATTTCTTTACTTAATTTATCTATAAATTCCTGCTCTGCTTTGACATTCTCAGCTATAATCTTTGCTTTTGCTTCTTCTGCTTCTTGCAATTTCTTTTCTGCTTCATCTAACTCTTTTAGTTCCTCTTTTGTCAATCAGTCTGACCTATTTCTAAGATCTTTTATTGTACTCTTTGCATCTGCAATTCTCTTATCTTCATTCTCGACCTTTTGATCATTCACACTACTGGCCTCTGCATATTTTTCTCTCAAGTCTAGTGCCACAGGACTATTACTATAATCTTTTGTTTCAAATCAATGACCAGTTTTTGGATCAACAGATTTCACAATTGCTTCTCAGTCTTTATTGACTTTTACAACTTTTGTTCAATCAGCACTTATAAACTCCCCTCTTCAATTCATTCTTGCATCTTTCCCTACTGCTGCAACTTTACGTGAAGCTTGAACAG
>CALDZW010000141.1 GCA_937944175.1 uncultured Candidatus Altimarinota bacterium | reverse complement strand
TGAACATGAGAAATGACTCCTTTAGAATTAGCAACTGCTTATTCCACAATTTCATGATTATGACAAAAAAGAGAAATTACACCAATTTTGAAAATGTATGATGCTAAATGAAATGTAATTGAAGATCCAAATAGAAAAAATTCAACAGAAGCAATCAGTCCTTCAACAGCTTACATGATTACCTCAATACTTACTAATACCAAAGCACGTCCAGAATACTGGAATAAGTTTCTATCTCTCCCATGAAGAAGTGTTGCTGCCAAAACATGAACATCCACAAAACAGTATGAGAAAAAATGAGTAAAATTTATCTTTCCTCAAAATCTCTGGACAGCATGATATACTCCTCAATATACAACGGTTGCTTGGGTATGAAATACTGATTGAAAAGAGCTCTATGATAAGTGAAACTGATTAGAAGGAGCTGGACCAATATGGAGAGAACTTATGTTAGAATTACATAAAGGGAAGGAGATCAAGGAATGGGCTCGACCCAACAGCATTAAGGAGGTAGGTGTCTCAATCCATTCATGAAAACTTCCTACCAAATGAACACCTGCTAATGCTATTGTAAGATGATTGTTTATAAATGTCCCTACTTTGTATGATAAAAGTTATTTTTCACAAAAAGTTGATAGTAAATGTAATGGTAAGGTATGACCACTCACACCTGCGTCAGCAATAAAAACCATCTACTGAGTGAAATACTCTTCTCTCAGACCTCAAGATCCTGCATGGGAAACTCCTGTTAAAAGAGTATATGGGAATGGATATATCAATGCAAAAAGTACTCTTTGTGATAGAAGTAGTATAGCTTCAACAATGCAATTATCTGCTACTATCTGACCAAATGTGAACGTATGACCAAATTCCGTTAATGTTGGATATACAAGCTGAAATAAAGTAGTCAAGCTTGAAGTATTCTTTGATGGAAAGTATGCAAATAATCATGCACTTCCATGATTAACCCAATGAAGTTTTAGAGCAAACTTCAATATCCCTGCATCTGCTTCTGGTACAAAATATGTAATGGTAAAATTAACTGATGATCAATGATATAGCTCTACAATTACAAAAAGTGTTACAATTGGCTGAAGTGTTGCACCAAAAACACAAAAAGATACTACTCCTCCTGTAATTGGATTAATAAATCCTGCAAGATGAAGTATTAATTTAAATGCTTGAAACAATTTTAATCTCAGAGCTAGTGTTAATGATCCAAGTGGGATAAGAGTAATAAACGTCTACCTAAATGGATGATCAATTGCGTCATGACTTCGTACAAAGAACATCATTGTTCCTGTAAGTACAGGTTGACTTAGCAGGTGAAAACATACTATTAGAATTGAAGCAACTGATACACAATTCAATACTACATCAAGATATGTAACTATTAATATTTTAGATTGAGCTAAACCTACTGCTGCTCCAGTTGAAGAAAAAAAACCTGAACCAGTCGTTGATAATAGTATTGAACCAGAGTTATAGTCATTAACAAAGGAATCATGAAAAAAACTAAAATTATAGCAACTGTCTGACCTGTTTCAAGTTCTTCTGAAGCTATTAAGCAATTATATGATTCATGAGTTAATATATTGAGACTTAATTTTTCTCATGCTAGATATGATGAAACTCAAAAAATCATTGATAGAGTAAACAATCTTAATGATAGCTGAAAAACAAATCTTTCTCTACTTCTTGACACAAAAGGACCTGAAATTCGTACTTGAACAGTAGAAAAGGATATTAAGGTAGGTTTATGAGATATTTTGCATGTGTGCACTATTGAATCAAAATGCTCATGAAATGATATTTTTTGTGATTATAAACATTTATCTGATGATGTGAAAATATGAGGAAGTATTATCATTGATTCATGATTATTGAATGTTGAAGTTATTTCAAAAAAAACTTTCTGAGTAGAAGTTAGAGCTTTAAATGCTGCAAGTATTTGATCAAGAAGACATGTAAATCTTCCTGGTGTAAAACTTCAAATGCCATGAATAACAGCTAAAGACAAAGAAGATATATTATGGGGGATACAGCATTGAATATCATTTGTAGCGGCTTCATTTATTAGAAACAAATCTAATGTATTAGAAGTGAGAAAACTTCTTGATGAACATTGATGAAAAGATATAAAAATTATCTCTAAGGTAGAAAATCAAGAAGCAATAGATAATATTGATGATATTATTATGGAATCAGATGGGACCATGGTAGCAAGATGAGATCTTGGTATTGAAGTTCCGATTAAAAAACTTGCAGTATATCAGAAGGAAATGGTAGAGAAATCAAATATGAATGGGAAATTTGTCATTACTGCTACTCATCTACTTGAAACAATGATTGATCACCCTTTCCCAACAAGAGCAGAAAGTTCAGATGTCTTTAATGCTGTATTGCAAGAACCTGATTGTCTTATGCTTTCATGAGAAACAGCCATCTGAAAATTCCCTGTAGAGTCAGTTAAAATGATGACAAGTATTATTGAAGAAGCCGAAGATAATCACATATATAACCATCAAGATTATTCATCAACTTCACTCACTCCACGCGATATTGAAAAGAAGCTCCTTATCAGGAGTTGAATATTTATATCTGAAGATTTACAAATTCAAGCTTTACTTATATTTACTAAATCTTGAAAACTTGCAAAATTAGCAAGCTCATATAGACCAACAGTAAAAACATATGCATTCACTCCAAACATACGTAGTGTAAAAACCTGTAATGCCTATTACTGAATTTCACCTATTCACATGAAAGATTGGGATCAGAATAATTATGACATCACTTTAGAAAAAGCTATTAATTACCTCATACATAATAATTCTCTTTCAAAAAAGGATACCGTAGTAGCAATTAGTGATATTCAAAAATGAGATAAAGAAATCCCTGTTATGAAGGTGATTCACATAGCAGATTTTATATAATCCAGTTGCAAATACACTATAAAATACTACAATAGGCAAGAATTATTTTAAGATTTCATTAAGATTGTGTCCTAAAATAATTACTTGGAAAGTATTTTCCAAACACTAATTTATATAATAATACCACTACTCTATGAATGAACATGAAATGGAAACTTATCAGATTGCAAAAATAGATTGTCCAGCTCCTACTTGGGAGATGCCTTTCTATAATAGTGAAAAAGATACTGATGGGACTATGTGAAGCAAAGACTTAAAATGAAAATGGTATGTACTTTTTTACTACCCTGCTGATTTTACATTTGTATGTCCAACAGAATTAAAAGATTTAGCTGATGCAAAAGGTCAATTTGATGAAATGTGAGTTGAAATGCTTCCAGTATCAACTGATACTGTATTTACTCACAAATGATGGGTAAAAGGATGAGAAAAACTTCTTGAAGGATTTGCTTATAAAATGCTAGCTGATCATAATGGAGAGACAGCTGATATGTATAATATCCTAGACCTTAACTCTCACCTTGCTGGTAGAGGAACTTTTATTGTTGATCCAGATGGAATTCTGAGAGGAGTTGAAGTAACTTCGGGTGCTCAAGGAAGAAACTCAGCTGAGCTCATTAGAAAAATTCAAGGTCTTCAATTTATGAGAGCTAATCCAAATGCTGCTTGTCCAGCTAAATGGACTCCATGAAGCACAACACTCACTCCAGGAATTGATTTGGTTGGAAAGGTAAATGAAGCTATGTAAAAATAACACAAAAAAATAAATCCTGATAATCAGGATTTATTTTTTTGTGTTACATATTTGCAGTCAACTGTAGATATATTATAAAAAGTTTGTGTTTGACCGTAAAGTAATATAATATATGTATATATTCTTATTATTTTCTAGATATGAACTGAAAAATATTAGATAAATCTGCAAGAATTATTGCATCAGTAAATACTGTATTTATTAGAGGTATCTATAAAAAAATCAATTGGCAATCTAGGCTCATTTGAATTGTATGACAAAGGTGAGTTGGTAAGACAACCCTTATATTACAATATTTACAAAAAGAAAACATAAAAGACTCTATCTACTTCTCTGCTGACAATATTAATATTATTGATACATGATTGTACAGTTTTGTAGAAAAACTGTATCTAGAAAATGAGATTGAAGTATTTTGTATTGATGAAATACATAAATATAAGAATTGGAACCAAGAGCTCAAAAATATTTATGATGATTTTCCAAAAATACAAGTCATTTTCTCATGAAGCTCTAGCCTTGATCTCATTAAATGAAAATATGACCTCTCTAGAAGAGTACTTCTATACACAATGAAATGACTGTCATTTCAAGAATATTTAGCATTGTCTTTTCCAGAAAAAACAACTACTGAGTTCTCATTGTCAGAGATACTTGAAAATCCAAAGGAGATCATTGATCCTATTTATAATGATTTCTGAGATAGTATTCTTGCAAAATTCTCTGAGTATATCAGAACAGGTTATTACCCATTTAGTTTTGAATCTGAGGATAAAACTGAATTTTATTCAAAGCTTTTTGGAGTTATAGACAAGCTAATCTATGAAGATATTGCCAACTTTTATAGCTTGGATACTCTCAATTTAGAAAAAATAAAAAAGATCATTATATTCTTTTCTCTTGCTAAACCCTGAGAATTAAGCATAAATTCGTTAAAAAATAAACTGTGAATTTCTTTTGATACTGCAGCTAGATATTTACAAATTCTAAATGATGTATGAATTGTTAGAAGTCTCTATATAGAATGAAACATTAGCAAATCCATTAGAAAAGCAGATAAACTATTTATTGATAACTCTAACCTTATCTATACAATATCAGAAGAACTCTGAAGACATGTTGAAACATGAACTATTAGAGAAGTATTTTTTGTAAACCAATTCTCTAAAAATCTTTTTTACTCTGATATTTGAGACTTTTCATACATATATAAATGAGAAGAATATATTTTTGAGATTGGTTGAAAGAATAAAAAAAGAAAGCAAGTTCAATGATACACAAATGCCTTCATAGTTTCTGACTCAATCATCTTCCCCTCTCCCTGAAAGATCCCCTTATGGTTGTTTGGTTTTATGGAGAGGTAGTTCTAATCCTGCTTGTCCAGCTAAATGGACTCCATGAAGTACAACACTTACTCCATGAATTGACTTGGTTAGAAAGGTAAATGAAGCTATGTAAAATCTTAAAAAATAAAAAGGCAAGTAATACTTGCCTTTTTATTTTTTTTATATATAAATTTTCTTTAATTTTTACTTTCATTTAAAATTGAACAACTATTGAGAAAGAATTTCAGATATTAAAAAAAAGAATGAATACCCAATTGCATGAATCCTCCGTTACAAAAAATTAGATAATAATATTTGGTTGTCAACTGATTTTTTCAGTCCAGAGACTATAGTGAGTAGATGAACTATAGTAAAGAAAGTACTTGAATACAACTCAGATAAGAAAGCTATTGAAGAAATAATCAAAGAAATCTATGCAGATGTAGACCTAAATAAACTTGATAAAAAAACTTTACAAACACTTTGTGTAAACTTATGTGAATTTTATGATATGCTTTCTTTGGCAATTGAAAATGAATGAGAAAAATCAGGGAGTTATCACTCTCACTTCAATTCAGATCAAACAATTAATCAAATTGATCAAATACAATCAAGAATTTTTTGAAAAAATATTTCAGAATCTGAAAATGAAGAAAACTATGTATTAACTGAAATAAGTCATAATTTTCATGCAAATAAACATAAGCTCAGTGATGATGAAATTTCTTTTTTTAAAAATAATTTAAATCTCAAATGAACAATAAATCAAGAAAAAATCTCTATACAAAAAGAATGATTACTATCAAAAAAAATTTCATCTCAAAGTATCATTAAACTATTCGAAGAGTGCCTAAAATTACAATGATTAAATGGTTGGCAAGTACTTATTAATAAGGATTCTTCAAATCCTGTCTGTGATCCAGGCAAGAAAATAATATACCTTCCTAGTGAAATAAAAAATCGATCCCTGGATAAACTTCTCAGTCTTATTGATCATGAGATATCTGTTCATGCAGTTAGATCAAATACTGTTACTGGGGTAACATGATGGAATTGGCAAGAATCAGAAGAATGATTTGCAACTCTTAGTGAAAATTTAATAGAATCATCCATTCAAAATCTACAAATTAGACCAACTACAAGTCATATCACTACATACATGTGAGAATTATTTTGATGAGAAAAACTTTATAGATTACTATATATATATTTCAAGTTAAAATCAGATTCTTCAACTACACCAGAAGAGATCAAAAAAATGTCTAAAAATAGACTATTAAGGGTAAAAAGATTCTACAATATGACAAGACCTTGATCTAATAAAAAAGATCTGTTATATACAAGATGAGCTTTGAAATTACAAAAATTATTTTCAGAATTTAACCATGAAGAGAAGATTGATTTCTTAAAGAAATTTTATGCTAAACAGGTTTCAATTGATGCTCTATTAGAAATGAACATTTCTGATATTGAAAAAGACAAAGAATTTAATTATCCAATTTGGTTTGGTAAAGTTATGACAGAATTAATTTTAAATCCTGAAATTACTCTAGAAGAACTTAGGAAAAAAGACTTTAGATTCCATATCTCACCTGAATGGAATGAATGATTTAAAGACAGAATGATATGAATAATTGATATGGTAAAAAAAGATGACTCTCAAATAAAAAAATAAATCCTGATTATCAGGATTTATTTTTATGTTATTTTTTATGACTTATCAATCTTATTTTTCAAATCTTTATAGGTAGCGGCTAGTTTTCCTTTAAGTTTTTCCATTTTATCAGGCTTCCCTGCTAATTCCTCTATTTGTGCTTTTTTATCTGAATATGTTTTTTTAAGATTTACCTTTGCTTCTTCAGCATAGTCTCATCATTTATCTTGAAGCTCAGCAAGCAGTGATTCTCATTCTTTTGCAAGCTCTTTGATAAGAGCTTTTATTTCAACTACTTTTTCATCAAAGAGTGCTTTATTTTCATCAGTAACATATTTCGTTTTGAGTCAATCAAGTGCCTTTACATGAGTATCTATAAAGTTATTCAATACAACTTTTTTAGGATCTTCTCAATTTTCCTTAGCTAACTCAATTTCTTCTCTTACTTTATCTCATTTTTTTGATGAAAACACTGATGTAACAACTGTTCATGCAACATATGCTGCAGCAGCTAGAAGTAGTTTATTTCCTAACATAATTTTTAATTTATATTATATATTATACTGTACAATAAATAATGTTCAAAACAAAAGCGCAACCGTATGTATACAAAAGCTTTTATATATATTTATTTAATGGTAGTATCAGTATAAGTTAGAAAAACAAAAACTCAAGGATTTTTTAACGAAAAAACTTCGTATTTCTCTTTACTTACTCTAAAATTATTTTAGACTGGTCTCTAATGGAAATAGGATAAATATCTTAATTAGGATCTCTTGTTTTTTTTCCTCTTTCTCTTTGAAGAAAGGGAAAGAATTCAAGATAGGGATTTTATATTATTTTCTTTAATATAACAACAGTTAATTAATACATTAAACATGATTCAAAATAATTTCTCAGATTGATATAAAAAAGCGCTTATTAATGCTGAAGCTCGTATTAAATGAATAGGTTTTTCTGAACTATCTCAAGAAGATATTTTTATTGAGATTGTCCTTCATTGTACGGGGTCTATCAAAGAACTTCTTGATCTTTATGGAATTAATGAAAAGCTCATTCTTGAAATTATTGGGAAATGACTCTTCAATAAAAAACCTGATAGTAGAAAATGAAAGTATGCATGAATGGATCTTGAACTCAAAGATGTCATCCTTGGGAGTGTAAAAAATGCAGCTGAATATAAAAAATCAAAAGCCTCTCTTGAGGACTTTCTGCTTTCTATGCTAAAAACTGGAAAATGGTTACCTCAGGTACTTGATTTTATAGGAATTAACTCAAGTGATCTGGAAATCAATCTCATTGACCTAGAAAAAACTGGAACTATTGATTGAAGTAACACATGAAAAAAAGAAGCAAGTTCCCAAGATAATTCTATGTGACAAATCATTGGAGCTTTGACAGAGAACCTTCTTGGTGGCCTTTGAGGAATGACATGAGCTACTCCTTTTGATATGAATAAAAAACCTAAAAATAAAAAAGAATCACCTACAGATACTCCTACTCTAGATTTCTATTCAGAAGATCTCACTGAAGAAGCGAAAGAATGAAAAATTGAACATATCATCTGAAGAGATACTGAGATAGAGCGTTTGATCGCTATTCTTAATAGAAAGACCAAAAATAATCCTGTACTTCTTGGAGAACCATGAGTTGGGAAAACTGCAATTGTTGAGTGACTGGCTCTCAGAATCAAACAAGGTAAAGTCCCTTTTTCAATGAAAGATAAAAGAATTCTTGCTATAGATATTAACTCAATGGTAGCAGGAACAAAATACAGGTGAGAGTTTGAACAAAGAATTAAATCTGTAATAGAAGAAGCTTCTAAAATAGAAAATGAAGTAATACTCTTTATTGATGAAATACACACCATTATTTGAGCTTGAAGCTGAGAGTGAAGTCTTGATGCTTCAAATATACTCAAACCTGCAATGGGAAGATGAAAAATTAAAGTAATTGGCGCTACTACTCTCAATGAATATCAGAAATATATAGAAAAAGATGCTGCTCTTGAGAGAAGATTTCAAAGAGTCAATGCTGATGAACCAAATAAAGAAACAGCAAATAAGATTGTACTTGGTATCAAAGAAACATTTGAGGAGTACCATAACCTGAATATTTCTGATGAAGCCTGTATTGAATCAGTAAGTTTGAGTAGTAGATATATTACAGATAGATTCCTCCCTGACAAGGCCATTGATCTCATTGATGAAGCCTGTAGTTTGAAATCTATGCAGTATAATTTTGATGAAAAAGAAATTAAAGCATTAAAAACAAAAATGGCATCAATTCAAACAAAAATTGATACTGCTGTTATAGCTCAAAAATATAAGCAAGCCAGTGATTTGAAAACAAAAAAAACTGTAATGGAAGAAAAAATTACTTCTATCAAACAAAAATTTTCAATTCCAAAAAGCAAAAGAATGACTATTGGAATAAAAGATATTCAAAAAGTCCTGAGTATGAGTACTGGTATCCCTACAGAGAATCTATCTAAAAAAGAAGTAGATAAACTCAAAAAACTTCCTAAAACTATTAGAAAAAGTATTATTGGTCAAGATGATGCTATCGAAGGAATCACTCGTGCAATCATGAGAAGTAGAGCCTGAATTAGTGATGAAAACAGACCTTTAGGAAGCTTTTTATTCCTTGGGCCTACATGAGTCTGAAAAACTGAACTTATTAAAGTTCTTGCAAAAGAATTTTATAATGATGACAATGCTCTGATAAAAATTGATATGAGTGAATACAATGATAAAACTTCCATTAATAAGCTTATTTGAGCCAGTGCTTGATATGTATGATATGAAGAAGGTTGAATGCTAACTGAAAAAATTAGAAAAAAACCGTATTCAATAGTATTATTTGATGAGATTGAAAAGGCTGACTTTGAAGTCTATAATATCCTCCTTCAAATTCTTGAAGATTGAGTGCTTACAGACAATAAATGAAGAAAAGTAAATTTCAAAAATACTATTCTTGTAATGACTTCAAATATTGGAGCAGAAGAATTTTCTGATAAAGCAGAAAAAATTGGTTTCAATGTCACAGAAGATGAAGAGAAAGAAATTATGGATAGTTTTGATCAGGCAAAAGAAAATATTAAAAATAATCTCACTGATTACTTTGCTCCTGAGTTTGTGAATAGAATAGATAAAATTATTGTATTCAACCCTCTCAATAAAAAAGACATCAAAAAAATTGTGAAGCTGCATCTCAAAAAAATAGCCAATAGACTTGCTGAAAAAGACATTACACTTGATTATGATACCAAAGTCATCAATCATATAGCAAAAGAAGTCTATAATCCTGAATTTTGAGCAAGAGAAATAAGAAGATATGTTGCTGATAATATAGAAGATGTGATAGCTGAAGATATGATTAATGAAAATGTATCAGACAAAGTTGCATTGCGTATTGAAAAAAGTAAAATAGTTTTTGATTATTAGACTACATTAGAAACAAAAACAAATTCCTTGTTTCTTGACGTAGATGACAGTGTCTTGCTATGAAATACTTACCATTCCTTCTAAAAATACTCCTTGTATGAATTCTTCTTCATACAAGTCTTTATAGTGGTTTTACTATGTTTTGAGAAGGATTGTGAATTGATATGTACAGAAAAATTGATTCTTGAACAAAAGACTACTTAGAAAAAAGTTATTCAATGAGGCTCAATGGAAATAAATCTAGTGGGACTATTTCTCAAAAAATTAATTCTACTCTCAAACTTGATTGATTTTGAAATTGTGATATATCCGCTGATCTTCAGGCACATGAAGTAGAGGAAATTAGTAATGGAAACATTGAAATACTACAGTCAAAGCTTTGACCTAATTGTTTTAATTATAATTGAATTCCAATCACCACCCTTAGCTCAATAGTTGGTCATACTCAAGATATAAAAATTGCTGCTAAAGAAGAGTCTATTGGAGCTCTTACTATGAACAAGAGTATTGCTGATATTTGAGTATACACAGATTGAAATGTGCAAAATTCATTGTTTGACCTCATGAAAGATATTGAAAATATTAATCAGATCCTTTTAAAAAAATTTGAAAAACATTCATGAGAGTGATCAGCATGAAATAATGCTATTAATAATCTTTTTAACTCTTCAAATAATCATTCATCAAGAGAAAATTCTAATACCCTCAGTGGATGATTACTAACTGAGAATGAGCTTTCTGAATTCCAACTCCCTTCTGCTTGACACGAAAGCACCTTGTGAGATACACAATCACATATATCCCCTCTTGAAGGTCATATTTTAGAGTTGGACAACACTCAATATATGTGTGCTCAAGACACAAATCAAAGTTGATTGTGACCAAATGAACTTGCTTTTTTACTCTCACAATCACAAATATTTTGAGAATCTAACAATAATATTTCAACCCCTGTATGATGAAGTAGTTATATTGCATCTGGATCATGAACAGTACAAGAAATTATAGAAAATCCAAATATTGCATGAATTCAAACATGAGTGTGAATAAACAAGTGAAACGATAATGAGGCTTGGGGATGTGATTGATTCTTTTGTATTGAAGTAGATTTTGTCACATCAAATCCAGAACCTAAATGAGATAGTATTGAAAGTATTTTAGAAAATGCTAACAAACATCTCAAAAAATTCATCAATTCTTCTCTAGCTCAAGCAAAAATGACTACAAACAATTTTGAGCTATGACTCAGAGATATCAGCCTTCCTGATATGTTGTCACTTGGTTTTGTGGTTACTAAAAAAACTCCTCCTTTTCTAGATCTTGATCTAAAAAAAGAAGAACAAGAGCAAAAAGAAAATGAACCTAGTGTTGGAGACTGAATATGAGATTATAAAAAAAATACCTTCTTTTGTGAACGATGGAATGCTCAATGATTTGACTGTACAAGGCAAAATGATCTTGATATTTTTACTGATACTATGGGTGAGGAAAAAACTATTCTTAATAGTTGAGATCAGACTCTCTCCACAATATCTGCTAGAATTGAAGAACGTAGGAAAATACTTGAAACCTCAAAAGCTAAACTTGCTTTTATAGATCTTGCAAACCAAAAGGATACACAAATTAATGAAACAAAGGAATTTGAAAAACAGTTTATGCAACTTGAAAGTGTCACAAAAAGTATGCTTGAGCATGCAGAAAATTTTCAAGCAAACGTACAGCAAATGCGTAAAATACCTATTCATAAGTAACTTATCATGAAAAAAATCACTCTTCACTTTTTTATAATCACTAGTTTTTTTAGTTTTTTAATTTTTTTCTGATTGAATCATGTTCAAGCCTGCAGTCAAACATGTAAAATTAAAGATACTCCTGCTCCATTACTCAAAGAGTATATTGATCAAAATAAGAAACTCATTCAAAATATCAATGTAAGTATCTCAAAAATTACTCCTCCTGAAAACTCACTAAAGCAACAGGCCACCAATATTTACAATCAGTTATTTAACTGGACAGACTATTATACTCAGACTGAGTTTCTCAAAATCAATCTCACATGAACAATCCCAACACCTATTAAAAGAGACCTTGAGTTATTAGAAAATCAATCAGAAGTTCTATCTACACTATATAAACAGCTTATAAAAAGATGATATACGTATGAGGTTTTAAATGATATCTGTAATTGAGTTTCTCACTGTGACTTAGATTGAACAGTAAAAAATATTTTTGTAAGTATTATTAATAATAATAATAATATTCTTTCATTTTTTAGGCTGAGTATTATGTGACGTCAGAGTGAATTTCAAAAACCTCTCACCCTAGTATGACCTACATTCACCTCTGAAATGTACAATTATTATAATAAGCATACTCTAAATGATTGCTGAAATTGTGAATGAGAATCATGATCAACTATAAATAAAATGATTTCAAAGGCTTCACAAAATTTTAAGAAGTGACGTGATGGTATCAAGGACTGGAAAGATGCTATCACCCTTATGAAATGATGAAACACTGAGTCTACAAATTATCAAGAAAGAGAAAGAGAGCTTCTTCAAAGAGAGCTATGAAAACAATGAATCAGCTGAAAACAGTGAGATGCTATCTTGAAAAATCTAGATAGATACAACAACACTGAATATTCAAATGATAATAACTCAGTTGATAACAGTTATAATCGTTTTGCTCAAAATGTTGACATGAATAATGCAGCAAAAGCAGTAACAACATTTATGGATGCCATACAACAAATACGTGATCAATATTCTCAAAATTGAGAAGAAGTAGAGTCAATACCTCTTAGTGCCATTAGTACATCTACTGATAATGTTACATCAAGTAATGATATTATGAAAGAACTTGACATAATATATCAAAGTCAGATTCCATTTTTGGCTGCTCAAGACCTTAATTCAGAGAAACTTCAAACGAGAATTATTAAAATGCATATTGATTTATCACAATCTATCAATATATTAGATGCAACTATTGCTTCTGCTGAAAAAGTGTGTCAAGATCAAGATGCCTGAACATGAAAATGTAGATATTAATTCACTCCTCAAACCCAATTGAGCGTGCTAACTGTAAAACTTAAGAATGCTCAATAAAAAAGAAGTTCAAATCATGCGTGAAAATGCAAAAATCCACAAACTTGTATTTGAAGAAATCAGGAAAGTACTCAAAGATGGTACAACCGCTGCAGAGGTAGATAACTTATGTTGAGAGATAGCAAAAAAACATTGAGTTTTATGTGGCTTTAAATGAGTATACTGATTTCCAAATAATCTTTGTGTGAGTGTGAATGATGTTGTTGTTCATGGGAGACCCAGAAAAGATATTATTTTCAGTACATGAGATCTTGTCACGTTTGATTTTGGGATTAAAGACAAAAAAGTGTGAATTAATACTGATGCTGCTTTTAGCACTATAATATGATGAAGGGATAAAAACCATCTCTGAGCCAAGCTCATTGAAGCTAATAAAAAAGCACTATATGCATGAATCAGACAAGCAAAGGCATGAAATAGAGTCTGAGATATATCAGCAGCTATTGAAAAAGAAGTTGTAGGAGCAGGATTTAAAGTACTTAAAGATCTTACAGGGCATGGAATTGGATACTGACTCCATGAGAAACCATACATACCAAACTATGGAAAAGCTTGAACGGGTCCCAAACTCAAAGAAGGAATGACTATTGCTATTGAGCCAATACTTGCCGTCAGTACTGAAAAAATTGCTGATGATAATGATTGGGAGATCTATACATCCGATTGATGTCTTGGAAGTCAATATGAACACACCATCTTGATTACTGACGGTGAAGCTGAGATAATAATATAGTCTCTATCTCCCTATCAGGAGGAAGATTAATTTCAATATATAAAATAGAATAATGACAGAAAAAATTAGAATCAAAACTCCTGAGCAAATAGCTGGAATCAGAAAAGCAGCTAACCTTACAGCCAGAACACTCGATATGATTTGAGAACATGTCAAAGCTTGAATATCAACTGAAGAGCTAGATACTATCTGTAATGAGTTTATTCTTGAAAATGGATGAGTTTCAGCATGTATCGGGTATCATTGATTTCCAAAGTATACATGTATTTCACTTAATGATACCATTTGTCACTGAATTCCAAACAAAAATGAAATCCTCAAAGAAGGAGATATTCTCAACATTGATGTAACCTCTATTGTTGATTGATTCTTTTGAGATGCATCAAGAATGTATACCGTCTGAGAAATTTCTGAAAAAGCAAATAAGCTTATCAAAGCAGCTCATGATGCCTGGCAGATTGGAATTCAAGAAATTAGGCCGTGAAACTACTACTGAAACATTGGATATGCAATTTCACAATTCATAGAACCTCTAGGATATTGAATAGTCAGAGACTACACTGGACATGGAACATGAGTAGAATTTCATGAAGCTCCCTATGTATTCCACAAAGCTCCTAAAAATTCATGAGAACTCATCAAACCATGAATGGTATTCACGGTAGAGCCCATGATTAATATCTGAGGTCATCAAGCAAAAGTTCTTGATGATAAATGGACAGTCAAAACAAAAGA
>CALDZW010000140.1 GCA_937944175.1 uncultured Candidatus Altimarinota bacterium | reverse complement strand
CCCAACTAATTGCTTTTCACGTTTATACAAAAGACTTCACATCTTAGTAGCTTGTATTTTTGAATCATCTGGAAAGTAGGGAAGTATGCTGCAGTATTTTTCTAAAATATCATATATTTCATCAAAATAATAGAACTTTCACTTCTTTTCCCAAAAAGGAAAACACATAACGAGAGTTCATGTAAATCATCACTTCTTAAGATTCTCAAAAAATGCCTCATAGAGTCTTTGGAGTGTTTTTCTTTGTTCAGTAATTCTCTCTGATGAAATGTTTTTTTGAGTCATAACTTCTCAGAGAAATCATTCAGTGATTATGAATCCATCTTTAACATCATTCCAAAAGCTTGCCTCATGAATAAATTTTGCATTCAGCTTTTCAATAGTAGCTGAACCCACATTACTAGATGAGGTCTCAACCATCCTTTCATTTAAATCACTTCAATAGAGCTTCTCTATTCACATGTTTTCAGCTTCTATTAAAATTGTTCAAAGTCACACAAATGGATCATAAATAGTAATCTGCTCTTTTGTAGCCTTTTTATCCTGAGAAGGAGAAAGAATTCAAGATAGAGGTTTTGTTAGTGTTTTGAGAAAAGAGTATTTTGCTAAATTAATCATTATCTGACTCAACTTTGGTGGAAGCATACCGACATTCATATCTCTTGCTTTAGAGTAATCTCTTTTTGAGTATTCATTAATATCCTGAGTCCAAAAACTCTCTCACACATAATCAACTCAGTCAATAGAGATATAATTGAAATCAGATGCTTTCTGAATAAGTTTTTCACCAATAATTTGAGCAGTATTTAGATTTTTAAAATCCTTATTCACAAAGCGTGATGATACTTTTTGAGCTTTAAAAGATTTTTTAATTTTTAAAAGTAGTTTTTTAAGATCTTGTTTTTTTCAGAGTAAAGAGATTCCATATTGAAATTTTCATTCATGAGCGATTCATTTATCAAGAATAATGTCTTCAAAAGAGCTCTCTTCTAAAAGTGTAATATTCATTGATTTAATGATTCATCACATTGTCCCTGCTTTTTGTATAACATCTTCTTGTGAAATAGTATCAACAATACATACCTGCTGAGAGAGTGATATAATTTTAGCTTCTGGAAAGCAAGCAATTATTTCTGCTATAGATAACTTGTATTCTCTTCAGAGTTGGAATCAAATCATTGTTTATTATTAAGATTGTAATACTATTTTAGATGGAAATACCATTTTTTCTTTAACTGCTTGTACTTCTTCTAGAGTCACTTCTCATTGAGTTTGTAAAAAAGACACAACTTCTTGAATGAGTTTTTCAGGGGCGGATGCTCATCCAGATATTCATATAGTAATTTTTCATTTCTTTGACACTATAGTATTTATTTGTTCTAAATCAATTTCTTTATAATTATCTATCAAGAAAGAAGGAATATTATTTTTTTCACCTATGTGTTGCAATTTTGATGAATTACTTGAATTCTTAGATCAAACAACTAATAATATATCAGATTTTGATACTATTTCTGTTACAGCTTGCTGCCTATTAGTAGTAGCATAACAGATATCTTCTGCTTTTGGTAAAACTATTTCTGAATAGAACATTTTTATATCTTCTATTAACATTTGTGTTTCATCAACTCATAGAGTAGTCTGAGTCAGTAAAGCAAGTTTTCAAACAGTCCTATTGTCATTATAAAAAATATCTAGATCTTCTTTTGAAGATATAATATGAATCTTTTCTCTTCCTTCTTCAATGATTCATTCTGCTTCTTGATGTCATTTTTTTCAAATGTAGAGGATCTCAAATCACTCACTCAGATACTTCTTAGCTTCATTATGAACTTTTACGACGAGCGGGCAGCTAGCATCAATATATTGTAATTTTTGTTTTTTTACTTTTTTTATAAACTCAGGACCAATACCATGAGCTGAAAAAATGATAATGTTTCATTCAGGAATATTTGTTACTTTTTCACCAAAAATTACCCCCTTGTTTTCAAAGTAATTAATAATGAATCTATTATGGATAATTTCATGATTCACATACAGGGGAATTCAATAATCTTTGAGAGCCTGATCTACTATCTCAATAGCACGAGTTACTCATGCACAGTAGCCACGAGGTGCAGCTAAAAGAATTTTTATTTTCATAAATATATTCTACTTTTTACTTATAGTATAATGATAGTATATAAATAAGTCTTTATTTGCAAGAAAAGTATCTATATGTTACTATAATATATAGTAACATTAATAAAAATAAATGAGCAAATTTGAGAGATTATTTGATAAAAAATATACATTCAGCCTATGATGAAGTAAATCTGATACATTATCCAAAGTTGAAGAAATTCAAAACTCAATTATCAGTAGTTTAGAAGGCAAAAGCCTAGATACCATAAGACAATTATACACAAACAGTAATGACAATAAAGGAGTAGATACAGTAAGATGAATATTTAGAGATCTTATTACTAATTGAATAGATTCTGCTAGATCAAGATCGTTACAAAAGCATTGAGTTTTATCACAATGAATACAATTAGATGAATGTACATTAAGACTTAGTGTAAAAAAAACAAAGAGCTGAAATTATAATATAGTAATGTTGGATAATTGAGCAGGTCACGATGCACATTGAACAATTGATAAAAAAGCTTATTGAGTACTGTTTCATTGAAAAAAATGACAGTGAATTAAAAGAACAAAAGAATTAACAAAAAATTATAAATTACTAAGAACTAATCAATGAGCTACTACTATTATTACTTTATAAGATTATTTTTTTGCATAATTCAATAATATTTATAAAATCAAATGGCTTAAAATATACATTATTAATAAAAAACTGCATGAGTGGTAAAAAGGATAAAAAAACTGATGAAATAGAGCAAAATGATGATATAAAAAAAGATGATAAAAAAGTAAAAAAGAACAAAGATAAAAAAAACAGTGAAAAGAAGTCAAAAAAAAATACATGAAAAATTGAATCAACCTTAAAAAACATAGGTGAGAACACAAGTACTAAAAAAGGTTTTATTCCTTTTATTACATTGATCATTGTAGCAGTAATTATTGCTAGTATTCTTCCATCAATGAAAGAGGCTGAGCAGTATTCAGATACCAAAGATGTCTGACTTAACCAGCTTGAGACAAACTTTGCTGCATGAAAATACTCTGAAATTCTTATTGATGAGAATAAAGCATATGCAACATATTCATGAGCTAAAATAAATGAAAATTGAGTTCAAAAATCAAAAAGAGATATTGTAATCCTTCCTGCTAGTGACTCACTGAAAGACTTAGGATTAAAGAATCCTGAAGTTACTACTAAAATTGCAGTAAAAGACAATACCTCAGCAAAATTCTGGGCAGACATGCTTCCTACAATTCTTACTGTGATACTGTTTGTTATTGTAGCAATGTTTTTGATTTGAAAAATGTGAGGAATGTCAAACAATGCTATGACTTTTTGAAAGTCAAGGGCCAAACTTTTTGACAAAGATAAAGAAAGAGTCATGTTTGAAGATGTAGCATGAGCTGAAGAAGAGAAGGAAGAACTTCAAGAAGTGGTAGATTTTTTAAAAAATCCTAAAAAATATAAAGATCTAGGAGCAAAGATACCAAGAGGAACACTTCTTGTAGGGCCTCCAGGTACATGAAAAACTCTACTAGCACGTGCTGTAGCAGGGGAGAGTGATGTTCCATTTTTAAGTATCTCAGGTTCTGAATTTGTTGAAATGTTTGTATGAGTTGGTGCTTCTAGAGTAAGAGATCTTTTTACTAATGCTAAAAAGATGGCTCCTGCTATTATTTTTATTGATGAGATTGATGCTATCTGAAAAAAGAGATGACCATGAACTGGATGATGACATGATGAAAGAGAACAAACACTCAATCAAATCCTTACAGAAATGGATGGTTTTGATAATGATACCAATGTGATTGTAATGTGAGCTACTAATAGAGCTGATGTACTTGATAAAGCACTTTTGAGACCAGGAAGATTTGATAGAAAAATTACTGTAAACCTTCCGAATTTATCAGACAGAGAAAAGATTCTTCATGTTCATGCAAGAAATAAAAAGCTCACTGATGATGTAGATTTTAGATCTCTTGCAAGCCAAACAGTGTGATTTAGCTGAGCTGATATGTGAAATTTAATGAATGAAGCAGCAATTATCACTGCAAGGCATGATGAAAAAACTATTAGCCAAGCAAGAATTACTGAGGCCTTTGAAAGAATAGTTATGTGACTTAGTAAGAAATCACAGGTCATGAATGAAGAAGAGAAAAAAATTACTGCTTATCATGAAGTATGACATGCAATTGTTTGAAAACTCCTTCCAAACACTGATCCTGTACACAAAGTAAGCATTGTTTCTAGATGATGAGCTCTGTGAGTAACATGGTTTCTTCCAGAAAGAGATGTTCTGCTTACTAAAAAATCTAAATACCTTGATGAATTAGCTACTCTCTATTGATGAAGAGTAGCTGAAGAAATATTTTTCTGAAAAGAAAATATCACTACTTGAGCCAGTAACGATATAGAAAGGGCTACCAAAATTGCTAGAAACATGGTTACTAGATTTGGTATGTATGAAGATATTTGAGCTGAAAACTTTGCCTGAGAAATAGACTCCTACTCTCAAACCTGAGTAGCACCATTTCTCAGTCCAGAGACTATTAGTAAAATTGATGATAAAGTAAAGGAAGTCCTTGCTTGAGCATATACTGTAGCACAAAAACTTATTACAGAAAATAAAGAGCTTCATATAAAGATTTCTGAAGATTTATTAACAAAGGAAGAACTCAGTAAAGAAGAATTCGAAGCATATTTTGCATAAAGGTTCTCAATATATAATAAAAGTCTAAAAATCCATAGACTTTTATTTTTTTATTTCTATTCTTTTATTACTTTATTTATTATTGATACTTACTATATATGAAAAAAATACTTTTATGAATTCTTACTGTTATATGTACATTCATTTTTTCATTACATGTACATGCTGAAATAAACTTCTCAAAAGAAGTTATAGAATCAAAACAAGTTCTCCTCTTAGCAGATACTAAAAATTGAGCAAAATATCAGAAAGCAATTGATGCTCTTATAATTACATATAGTAAAGAACCTGAAATTCTTTCAAAGATATACAAAAAGTTAGCAAAAGTTAAAACAAAGCTAGGTGACAATAATCCAGTTTGAAGCAAAAACTATAAAATCATGGCAATAGTTGATTATCTCAATTACTCTATAATGAATGAGATCAGTAAATCTCCAAAAATTATTTCTGCTGAATGAGACATTAATCTATGATCACTTTCAGATTGATACTACATTAGAAAAAAAACTGATTGATCAATTTATGCTGAAGCATTTATAATCAACTGAAAATATGAGTGAACATCAAATGGATACCATACAAACTGAAAACTTGCAGCTAGCCTTACATACAAGAATGGAGTTATTGAATGAGAAAGTTACACATATACACCATTATGAGAATTAAATGAGATAATTACTTATGAAAGCAATAAAATAGTTTCAATTAGAAAATATGACTTATCTGTTATTGATTCATCATATAAATCAGATACTCCTTCACACTCTATTGAATATTTTTATAATAAAGATGAATTATTATACAAAACTCACCACTACAATAAAATGAATCGTAAAATGTTTACATTTCATTATAATAAAGAAGCAGTAGAACATTGAATTACATCTATTTACTATGACACAGAAAAAAATAATGTTGAATATACTTATACAGTTATAAATTGAGTTGAAGAAGGTGAATCAATTTGATATAATGAAGATTGATCAGTTAAATCTAAAGCAATCTATAGTAAATGAGACCTAAATGGAATGTATTACACTTATGATAAGAAATGATGAATTCTTTCTGAGACTAATTTCCTTAATTGAGAGAAGCATTGAGAGGAAAAAGTTTACTTAGTAAACACATCAGACTGAAGTGCAAACACTAAAGTTTGATCTATAAATATATATGAAAATTGAATACTCAAAAAGACAACTATATACAGCTTGATTAATGATACAGTTGTTGATATAATTACATACTAATTATTAAAAACTAGATTAATTTCTAGATTTTTTTTATTAATGCTTATACTGAATAGTATTATTCATAATCATAACAACATGCATGATATTATTGATGCAATAAAAGATTTTTTAGGACAAATTGGCTACTTTGAGATTTTTATCATGATGGTGTTGGAATCTAGTTTTTTTCCTTTCCCGAGTGAAGTTGCCATGATACCAGCATGATATTTATCTGCTACTGGAAAATTAAGTTTCTGAATGGCACTACTTATGTGAACATTTGGCGCACTAGTATGAGCAACTATTAATTATTTTTTGTGATATAAGCTTGGATGACCAATAATTAAAACGCTTATTAGAAAATATGGAAAATTTTTTCTAATAAAAGAAGAGCATTATGAAAGAACTGAAACATACTTTCAAAAACACTGAGTAGTTACAACATTTCTTGCACGTTTTGTAACAGTGATCCGTCAGCTTATATCACTTCCTGCATGAGTATTTAAAATGAATTTTGCTAAATTCTTCTTCTATACATGAGTATGAGCATGACTCTGGAACCTAGCTCTCATGGTAATTGGATATGTTGCATGAGAAAATAAAGAACTTATTGCAGAGTATACTAAAGAGTTACTCTTCTGATGACTCTGACTTATTTTAATACTTGGATTATGATATTACATTTGGAATAAAAGAAAATGAAAATAAGAGAATGAGCTGTTTGAATTATTACAAACAAGAAATGACAAGTTCTTCTACAAGATAGAGCCAGTATCTCAAAATCGTGAGAAGACTGGTGATTTTTCTGATGATGAATTGAATTTATGGAAGATCCTCAAATGGCTGCTATTAGAGAGCTAAAAGAAGAACTTAATATAGATATATGAAAAGATGATATGTCATTTATATGAATGAGTCATTGGCATACATTAGCAATTAAGCCTTTTTCATTAGGAAAAAGTAGAAAAATACGAGTCCATTTTTTTATTATTCACACTTCCATTGAGGAAGGTGATTTTACAGTTCTAGAGTGAGACTGAGCAAAATACTTTACACTTGAGGAAATGAAATCACTAAACAAAGGAATTACAAATTTTCATGAATGAATTATGTTTTATGAAGAATATTTATTGTCTTCAAAAATTGAAAATTTTCTCCCAAATAACTATATTAATTTCATTGAAATTCTAGATTCAATGAAAAATATAGACAGGCATGTTCTTCTAAAGAATTGAAAGCAAGAAAACAATGCAGAACATTCATATCACCTTGCATCTATAGCTTCAATCTTATTAAAAAATTATCTTCACCTTGATCATAAAAAAGTAATAGATATGTGTCTATTTCATGATATTGTGGAAGTTTACGCCTGAGATACACCTTTTTTGATAGATCCAGAATGAACACAAACAAAGCAAAATAGAGAAGAGACTGCATTATTACAATTAGAAAAAATAATATGAACAAAGCAATTTTCATATCATAAGGAGATGATTACTGAATTCATGAAAAAACAAAGTCCTGAAGCACTCTTTGTATATCAACTTGATAAGATTCAACCAATTATTCAATATGTTCTTGAGTGATGAAAATGATGGAAAAAATGGAAATATGATAAAGACACACTTCAAAGTACATATAAAGAAATTTTTTCTAGTGATGAATTTTGATTATATTCACTTGTAAAACACTACTTTTCAATAGCAGAAGAAAATAATATGTTTTATACAAAATCATAGAGTTTTATTGAAAAAGATGTATATTTTCATATAATAAAGGTTGATTCATAAAAGATATACTATGAAAAAAAGAACAATTTTCATCTGAGATATACACTGATGCTACAAAGAACTCAAGTTACTAATCAAAAAACTTGAGATCAAAGAGGGTGACAGAGTCTTTTTTACATGAGACTATATCAATAAATGACCTGATTCTTTTAAAGTAATAAAATATTTTTATAAGAATAGAGAACAATTTAGTTGAGTACTTGGAAATCATGATAAAAGTTTTTTGGATAAGGTTGGTCAATGAGATGATTTATCAAAGAAGCATTCAAAACTTCTGGCCAAAATGCAAAAACACCCTAAAATATTTGATTTCTTTAGAAAGCTTCCATACTATATAGAAGAAGATAATTTTCTTCTTTTGCATGCAGGGCTTAATCCAAAAAAGTCTTTAAAAAAACATACTAAAAGTGAAATTAGTAGTATTAGAATAGTAAATAAAGAACCATGGTATAACTTCTATAAGTGAGATAAAAAAGTAATCTATGGACACTGGGCTATGCAGTGAGTCCACATTGGAAAAAATGTGATCTGACTTGATTCTGGGTGTTGCTACTGAGGTTATCTCAGTGCCTATGTATTAGAAACTTGAGAGCTTATACAGCAATGATCACTTGATCAGTATGAAAAAATCGACTACACACATATTAATCCCGCTTTCTTTTAAATTAATTATCCCTATCTGCCTTTCAGGCATCTTTCTACTAAAGTTTTAAGTTCAGAAATAGAAGAATATGTTATATTCTATCTATCTTCACTTACCTTAAGCCTAAGTGAAAGAAATATTATAACCTATAGACATGAAAATATCTCAATTACATAATAAATCAATTGCCATACTTTGATTCTGAGCAGAAGGGAAGTCTACACTTCAATTTCTACTGAGTAATAACATTTTAGCTTCAAGTATTACTATTCTTGATGCTAGCAAAGAAATCCCTGCAGAACTAGAAGATAGTGAATCACACTTTGTTCTATGAGACTTGTATCTTGATTCTCTTTGAGATTTTGATATCATTATTAAATCACCAGGAATTTCGCCATATCATGAAAAAATTGTAAATCATAGAGACAAAATTACATCTCAAACTGAGATCTTTTTTAGTAATTATACTTGAAAAGTCATCTGAGTAACTGCTACAAAAGGGAAATCTACCACTGTCAGCGTCCTCTATGAAACTCTTTCTCATGGCTGATACAATATAAAACTTGTATGAAATATTGGTTCTCCTGTGTTATCTGAGATTCAACTTGGAAGTACAAATTATGATTATGTTATCTATGAACTTTCAAGTTATATGCTTGAATGATTTGCTCCACAACTGCATATCTGAATACTTGGAAATATATTTAGATGTCATATTGAGTGGCATGATAATAAATATTCAACATATAGAGAAGCAAAGCTTAACATCTTAGAAAATGCTGAATATAAAATTGCTTGATCAGTAACAAAAGATTTTTTAGAAGAGCATAGTGTCAACACACAAGATATTACCTTCTTTTGACTAGAATGAGAGTACTCCTTTAATAATAACAAGTTCAGAAAAAATAATGCCATTATTTGAACAGGAGATAATATTACACTGCAATGAGAACACAATAAAGTGAATACTTGCTGAGTACTGAGTGTTTTATCAACTATTTCTAATTCTGAAAGAAAAGATTTCACAGAACTTACTTCATCACTATTCACAGTTCTAGAAACATTTGAATGACTCCCTCACAGAATACAAAATATCTGAACACATAATTGAATCACTTTTATTGATGATTCGATTGCTACCACGCCTGATGCTACTCTAGCAGCGATCAAAACATTTCACCCAAATATATGATGTATTTTTCTCTGATGATATGATTACTGATTTCAGTTTGCAGATTTTGCTAAAGAAATTAAAAAATTTAACATTCAAAATATAGTCTTTTTTCCAGACACGTGAGCAGATATAAAAAAAGAACTTGATACAATAGATTATAAATACAATTTCATTGAGACCAAATCAATGCAAGAAGCAGTGGAATTTGCTTACAAAAATTGCACAGAGTGACAAGTAGCACTCTTGTCATGTGCTTGACCAAGCTTTTCTATGTATAAGAATTACAAAGAAAGGGGTTATGATTTTAAAAGAGAGGTAGAAAACTATAGTTCATAATTACCTTCGTTTTTCCTTCCTCTTTTTGCCATCTTTAAACTTATTTTTTACTTTTCTCATCCCAGCCTCTCAGATCTTCTCTGAGAGAGCTAAATTCAGTTGAGCTTCTTCATCAAAGAGACTCATATCCATATCAATACCATTTTTGAGCTTATATTTATAATCTCAGTAGTTTCCATATGATATAGAAAGCTCTCCATCAGCAATAAACCAGATATGTGTTGAGAGTTTGTTTACAAAATATCTATCATGAGAAATAAATAGAATGGTTCCAGGGAACTCAGATATACATTTTTCTAGTTGCTCTCTTGTATCATAATCAAGATGATTGGTTGGTTCATCCATAATCAAGAAATTACATTCTTTTTGACCAAGCAGAGCAAAAAGTAACTTAGATCTTTCTCAACCAGAAAGATCTTTTACTGTTTTATGAATATCATCTTTTTCAAAAAGAAAATGACTCAAGAATCAAATAAGATGCTGATCACTAGTATAAAGTCAGTGTTTTTCAAAATTTTGTTTTATTGTAAGGTTTTTATACAGTCATTCATGCATCTGT
>CALDZW010000139.1 GCA_937944175.1 uncultured Candidatus Altimarinota bacterium | reverse complement strand
GTAAATAATATTACTCCAAATTTTTCAAGTAATCAAAGCTACTATATAGAACTAACTATGAGAGATAATGATGCTATTGAATACAAAAAAATATTTCCATATTTTACTCAATGAGATGATGATATTTTTACTAAAGATGATAATATTTTAACTGTGTTTACTGGTTGATTGAATTATCCCACATGAATAGAAGTACCTACTTCTTGACCGGTAACATTGAAAGTTAATTTATTTGAATGAAGAGAATTATTAAATTTGAATGCTTCATGAAATGCTCCAAACCCCTGAGTACCACTTACTGCATTTTCTCAAGGTACATTTGATTGAGGGTACAAAAAAGACTACTCTATGAAAAACCCAGTGAAGGATCTAGATATAGTGTATGATGGATCAACTGATAAATTATTGCACATGAATCTGAAATATTATAAATATCTCAATTGTTATAATAATGATGAAAATATAGAGAGAACATTTTTGTTTAAAAAAGCATACAAATAATTATTGTATGCTGTTTATGAAAAAAATTTTTTGAAAAAATCAGATATTTTCTTCCAAAGATCTTTAAAGAATAGTTTAATTTCCTCCCAAAAAGTGAGTGGAATATCTTCTGCTTCTTCTTCAATAATATGTTCTCATGGTCAAACTGGAGCATCAACTATGGTACCATTTTCAAGCTTTTGTTCCATTTTTTTAAGCAGGGCCTGTTCTTTTTTCCATTCGTCAGTTTGTTTTGCATCTCTGAGCTTTTGTTCAGCAATTTTTCTAGCTTCTTCTTGTTCTCTTTGCAACTTCCTTATTTGTGCTTGAGTCATTCTTGGACGACTTCATCATGGTGAGTATTCTGAAGGCATAATAATTTTGGTTATTTCCCTTCTTTATGAGAGAGGGGCTAAGGGGGGTTAGATTTCTTTTCTTTCTTTTAGAGCATTTGTAAGAGTCATATTGTCTGCATATTCAATATATCCAGATGAGAGTCATCGACTCAGTCGAGTAATTGTGGTTTTATGTTTGAGCTTTTGTCTAGTAATTTCTTCAAGCAAATAACTTGCTGTCGCTTCTCATTCAATATTTGGATTTGTGGCAAGAATGAGTTCTACATTGGTATCAGAATTATTAATTTTTTGGATAAGGGATCAAAAATTCAGATCTCAAACAAAGACTCAGTTAATAGGTGATACGGCTCATCAGAGTACATGATAGACTCATCAAAAGCTTCATGATTCTTCAATTGTCATCATATCTAGATATTCTTCTACTACAGCAATAATTGTTGAATCCCTTGAGCTATTATTGCAGATAGAACATTTTTCTTTTCATATATCGCAAAGTGCGTGGCAGCTATTACAGAATGTGATATTTTCTTTTATATTCTGAATATCTTTGGAAAGTGTATCAATATATCAGCTATTTGCTTGCAACATAAAAAAGGCAAGCTTACTTGCTGATTTTTCTCCAATTCATGGAAGATATGAAATAGAGGTAATAAGTTTTTTAAGAGCTTCTGGCATAGGTTAATTTCAAGGGACTAAATATAATAGTTTATTATGAAAAACATCATGTATAATAAGGGTCTTTAGCCCCTTGTTTTCAGCTATTATAGTAACAAAAAAAACCTGTTTTGCAAAACAAGTTTTTTTAATTTTGGTATACATACTGCTTGTCTGTTTCTATTACTAAGTAATTACTCTCTTCGATTTTTTGCATATCTTCAAATAAACTGGAATCATTTTGTATAGTAGAGATTGTTTCTAGTTGACCAAGCTTAGTTTTGATAAATTCTTTTTCCAGAAGGAGTTGGTTCTTTTCACGTTCTAAATCACGAATATTATATCATGCAGTAGCATTTGAGTTGAGAGTCCATACATAATATACAAATAATGAGCATATAAGTGACAGAAGAATGATGAATGTTGAATTTATTCATTGATGGAGTTCTTGTTTTGCTTGTTTCCTTTTTGAAACAAAAGCTTTTTTATAATCTTTGAGTGTTATTTTTGAGTTCATTCATTATCTAGAGTTATGTGTAAATGTTATACATCTATTATTAGTTTCTTAGGTAATAAGAAATAATAAGAGTAATGTTATAACTTCATGGCTCCTCTTGCCTTTGCACTTTTACTTCTTGAATTTTCATCAATCTCTTTCTGTGATGGAAGAATAGGCTTTTTGGTGTGGAGTCGTAAACGTTTGGTATGATGACATGTACATATCAAGTCAGAGCATATACAGTCTCTAGTTTCTATTTTTAGGAGTTGTTTGGTTATTCTATCTTCAAGTGAATGAAAGCTTATAACAAATATATTCCCCTGTGATTCAAGCATATCAATAGCATCTGTTATTGATACTTTTATACTCTCAAGCTCAGCATTAACTGCTATTCTAAATGCTTGAAATACTTTTGTTTTGGTTTTGGGGTAGTTCGAAATTTCATCTATAAAATTTGCTAGATCGGCAGTTGTTGTGAATTTCTCTTGTTTTCGTCTTTGAATTATTCTGTCAGCAATCTTTCTAAAACTTGCCTCTTCTCAATAGTATCTAATGATTTCTTCAAGCTCATCTTTTGATGAGTAGTTGATGATATCTGCAGCTGTTTTTCAAGTACTGGCATCAAATCTCATATCAAGAGGTCCATTAGCTCTAAAACTAAATCATCTGTCAGCATCATCTACATGTAGTGAAGAAATTCACAAGTCATAGTAGATTCCAGTAATTGAAGTGATTCAGTGCTCTGCAAGCTTACTTTTTAATTCAGAGAAATTTGAATGAATCAATATTATTTCTACTTCTGAATGAAGAAATGAAAGTTTTTCTTTAGCTAATGCAAGATTTCTTGTATCAGCGTCAAATCAAACAAATAGATCTCAAGGCTTCATTTTTTGTATGATTTTGCATGCATGTCATGCGAGTCATAGGGTACAATCAACAACAATATTTTTTCTATCTTCAAATATTTTTATTGAATCAACCAGTTCGTCTAAAAGAACTGATATGTGTCTTGAATCTGGTTCAATAATAGACATAGAAATAGAAAGTATATTTGTGAATAAAATGTTAAAATCTCATTTTTTAGATGAAACCTTAGCATAAACCCTACATCTAGTTATATGTTTTTCATGCGAGTTGTCAAAAGGACTTGTACAAAACAAGTAGACAAAAACTCGTTTACTATGTCTTGTAAAAATAGGGAACTAAAATGAGTTTTTAACATTTTATTCACAGTGTCTATTTTAAAGAAATGTGTATAATTTTATATACAAAATTTTATACTCTTTTTTGAAAAAGGGATAATAAAATTATGTGTGTAAAAATGCAGGATTAAGTTTGCAAAAAATAAAAGATTACTAAAATAGTAATGTTTTATTTCTTAATAATAAATCATTACAGAATATGATCCAAATAACAGACCTTTTTGTTTCAGCGGGAGATAAAGAAATACTCAAATGAATAGATATGACATTTGAGGTAGGGAAGAATTATTGTTTACTATGAACAAACTGAAGTGGGAAATCTACTCTGAGTTCTACACTTATGGGGAGTCCAAAATACAAAGTGACAGGTGGGACTGTTATGATAACAGGGCAGACACAAGGTACTGCCTCTACTAACTCTAGTAGTGGTGAACCTTCTGTTCACCAGGAAACTATAAACTTATTAGAAATGGATCCAGAGGAAAGGAGTAAACACGGATTATTTCTTTCATTTCAAAATGTTCCTGAGATTTCTTGAATCAAACTCAGTGAGTATTTGAGAACTATATATAACATCAGTCTAAAGAATTCATGAACTGATGTAAAAGAGCTTTCACCTTTTATTTTTAAAAGGTTCATTAAAAAATACCTAACTGAGTTAAGTATTGATGAAAAGTTTTTAGATAGAGATCTGAATGTTTGATTCTCTTGATGAGAAAAAAGAAAAATAGAAATCTTACAGATGAAGCTCATATGACCAAAATATATCATTCTCGATGA
>CALDZW010000138.1 GCA_937944175.1 uncultured Candidatus Altimarinota bacterium | reverse complement strand
GATATCTCTGTTCTGAAGTCAAAACGAGAAGTAATGGTTTGAGCTTGAAAAAGTGAACTTGTTACATTCTGGACAGAGGGGGCAATCAAAAAAGACAAAGACATTAACTATACTATTTCTGCCCTTGGAGACTCTAAAGAGCACTCAGATAAAATCACACGTACTATAGAAAACAAGTCATTCCCAACATTTGTCCAGGTATACTCTAAATGATGATTCGTAAAAGAAAAGGCTGTTCAGAATCTTAAGATAGATATCCCTGATAATGTTGATTTGGAAAAATCTACAGTAAAGATTAGCTTTGCGAATAATGTGCTTGAATGAATCCAAAAGACTTTTGATTCACTACTGAGGTATCCATATGGATGTCTAGAACAAACTATTTCATCTACATATCCTAATGCTGTTTTACTTCAATTTAAGGATCTATTTCCATGAACTATTAAATCAGACCAAGCAAAAGATAATCTTAAACAAGGTATAGAGAGAATTGAATGAATGCAGCTCAGTAATTGATGATTTGGATACTGGCATTGAGATAATAATGCAAACCTATCAGTGACACCATATGCTTTGAGAAGATTAGTAGACATGAAAAAATACTGAGCTCCAGTAAAAGAATCAACGATTACTAGTGGGCTCAGATATCTTGAAAAGAATTTTACAAAAATCACTACACCAGTTCAAAGAGCAGAGACATTTTACACTTTTGCCCTTTCATGAAAGTGACAAATAGCATATGATGAACTTATTAATTGACAAGACACCAGTGAATATAACAGACATAGCCTTTTAGCTCTTACCTACTGACTCTATTATCTTGATAAAACAAAATATAGTGCTGAGATTGAGAAAAACATAGAGACCATTACAATACTTTTACAAAATAGTGATGGATATTCTTATTGGTCACAAAAAAGTGATCTCGGATTATTCACTTCTCTCTTAATTGATTATTGAAAAAATGATAGAGAAGTATTTGAAAATATTAAAAAACTCTATGCCTATGATTGGTCAAATTATTATTACTCAACTACAGCCAAAAATAATGCATTTATTGCCTTTGCAAAATATATTCAGAAGTACTGAAAAAATTACTCCTCTAAGTATGCTTTTTCAATAGGAACAATTCACAATAGAGATAAAAGGTTTACTCTTTGATGAGATGATAAACATTCTATGACAAGAGAATTCAAACTCAAAGACATTATCCAATACAAAGAAAATCATATTGAACTCACTTCATACGTACTGTGATGAAAAGGGTTATTTACAAACCTCACTCTCTCAGCGGTTACAAAAGATCCCTTAAAAACTCAAGCTACAAGTAATTGAATTCAAGTCTCAAGAGAAATATACGAAGTACTTGATACTAATAGAATTGATGACTGTACTAACACATATAGATGGAGTAAAGAACCTGATAACTGTGATTCAGTACTACAAAAAGTTGAAGACAATACATTTAAAAAATGAACCTATTACAAGATATGAATAACCGTTACATTTGATGATAAGCAACAAAGAGAAAATCTAGCACTTGAAGACTATATTCCTTCTACATTCAAAATAATTAACTCAAAATTTAAGACCGAAAGCAGTGTCATTAAAAATGGGAACAAAGAATCCTGGGAGTGGAATCATATTGAATATCTAAAAGACAGAGTGTTTGCAAACACATGAAAGATATACCAAGACACTCTTCATTTTGAATATATTGTAGTTCCAGAATTTAGATGAGATTTCCTCTATCCACCAGTATCAGCTTACATGATGTATGATGGAGCTGTAAGAGCTCATTCTGAATATACAACTATAAAAGTTAAATAACACAGTAATGCAATTTGTCCAGACTAAATATATGAAATATTTAGTCTTTTTTTACATCTATACATTGAGTTATGATACAATAAAATATGTATAAAATATATGTTATTAACTAATAAACTATAGCTATGAAAAGTATAGTCAAAAACACTGCTCACTTACTGAGTAGAAATATACTAAGTACAGCAGCAGTAATTACTCTTATATGAGCTTCAGCTTTTGCAGCTGTACCAGCAGGTTGATACCAACCATGAGCTACTCTTGATCCTGACTGTGCACCATGAGATATAGACTGTGTAGTGCAGAATGTATGAACTGAAACTGACCCCCTGAGAAAATTTGTGGAGTGAAGTGGTTCAATAAATGCAGTATACATAGGATGAAAAGTATGAATTGGTACAGATAATCCATTAGGTGTATTAAGTATGGAAGTTGATGCAGATGATTGAAGTGATTGATATGTTAAACTCTCTGTTGCAAGAGATTCTTCATATTGATGATGAAACCATGTTACAAGGTCAAGATGAACACATGAAAACAAGATAGCACTTCAAGAGAATGACTTGTTAAGCTATAATGCATGGTCATGATATGATTGAATAAACTATAGACCTTCAGCAGTCCTTAATACATATGTTGATCAAGTTGTGTCAACATGAGCAGTATCATGAGCCTATTCGTTTGATACATATGATAATTGAGTAAGAAGAGATGTAATGGATATACGTTCAAGTGGGTATGTGTGAATCTGAACAAGAGACCCACAGTTTCAACTTGATATTGCATGAACAGGGAGGTTAAGGGTTCAAAATGATGGACAATATTGGTCATATGTAAATTTAGAAAATACCACAACTGCAAACTCTTGGCAAATTGCTCATACATGAAATAGCTGAGCTTATGATGATGATTTGAGAATTATAGAGGACTTAAGTGATACAAGGTTTGTAATTAAACAATGATGAAATGTATGAATTGGAACTTCTGCTCCACGTCTTGTAAACACGACATCAAAAGTATTAACAATAGATGGTTGAGATGCTAAGTGACCAGATATAGAATTTATATGACACAATGTTGCAGCGTCAGCAAGTCCTCATGGGAGAATAATGTTTGTGAATAATGTTTGATCTACCCCTCATCTGACATCAATGATAGGTGGGTATTGAAATTCCACAGGTCAAGATGCTTGAGACCTACGCTTTTACACAAAGTCAGCATCATGAAGTATTGCACAAGCAATGCATATATCAAGTGAATGAAAAGTATGAATAGGTATTTCTAACCCTCATACTTGACTTGATGTATGAGGAACTCACTCAAGAATATGGTTAAGATGAGCACCTGGCTGATGACTTCCAACAACTGCTTGAAAATGAATTAAGTTTGAATATTCGATATGATCTGATAGAGGAAATATTATTGCATATGATTATACAAATGGAGTATGAAAAAATCTAAGCATTCAATGAGCATGATGAGATACTTTTTTGAATGCATGATCTGGGAATGTGTGAATTTGAACATTTGTTCCAACTGAAAAATTAGAAGTAAATTGAAGCCTTAAAATTGTTGACTGAAATCAAGAAGATTGAGCACTTCTTACAAGTGATGCTAGCTGAAAATGAGAGTGGAAAGAGTCATTTAGTAAAAATGTGATTACAGCATCAGTTCCATCAAATCAAACACTGACAGGTACTTGTGAATGAACACCAGCGACTGTTACAATACCAAAAGATTGATTATACTCAATAAGACTGGATGCCTCAGCATATCTATATAGTTGAACATATAATAACCTATATATTAGATTACTAGATTCAACTTGAGGACAGATTTGTAGAGCAAATGCTACATTACCTACAGGGACAACTGCATGATATTTTTTCCCAGGAACAAATTGTATTGAAGAGCTCTTTGCATGAAACTACACAATCAATGTTTGATGAAGTAATGCTAGTACTTGTGCTGGCTCAACAATAAATAGAGTTTTTAGCTGAACAACTAGAATTCGATTATTACATGAGTATTAATATTATAATATATAACAGAATGGAATATACTCCTAGTAAATATATTTTACTAAACTTTTTTCTATGATTGATTTAGAACATGCTCTAAAAAAACAAAAAAACAGTAACTGAACACTAGATATCTTAGAAATCCTCTGAATCAGCTTTGATAATGATTTTGAAAATCATGGTTACTATAGTCAAAAGATAAAAAATCTTCCAAAATGAGAATATTTTCTCTCTGATCTTGATGGGACGTTTTTCCGTTGAGTTCTTCAAAAAGAAGCATTTAGTATATTTTCTAAAATGATTAGAAAACTCGATGCTACTAAAATGGATATAGATAGCTATTATCATTTTTTACAAGATTATAAATTCTTTAGTACACTAGAAAAAAAAGCTTATAACAAAGAAATAGGGTATACAGAATATTTGAATGCTTGAATATACTTACTGCTTAAGCATAGAGAACTTATTCCATGGGCAGATTATATTGCAGAAATAAAAAGAACTTTTTCTTGAAGAAGAAAAGTAAATCCCTATAGATTTTCACTTTCCAAGATGAAGGAGGTACTCATGAGTTGAAAAAAATTCATGTTCATTTCTGGAGCCCCTAGCTTTATTTTTGATATATATATGAATACACTCAGAGAATACATATCTGAGAAACTCTGAGAAGAATATAGCAAAAATATCTATGGATGTGGGAGTTATATTAATATTGATACAAAAATAGTCACTCCAATGTGGTGAAAAGAGCATAAAATGAGCTTCATAGAAGCTCTAAAGACTAAAGGTATATATGAAAGCATCATATGAGGTATGTGAGACACTAGAAGTGATTTTTGAATTAGCTATCATCTTGATAAAAATTGACCTTTTTACTTTGTAAATCCAGAAAGAAAAGTAGTTGAAGAATTTGATATTCACAAAAAACAAAACATTGATTACAAAATTATTATTGAAAGAAAAGATTTATTGTGTACAATAGATAAAGAAAATATCAATATAATAGACTATTAAAACCACTCTATGTTAGCAATTGAAAAATGACAAGACAATAAAATTCTCAGGAAAATCAGTAAAGATATTCCTAGAGAAAAAATAAAAAAATATGCAAAACTCTGAAAAGAAATGATCAAGCATATCAAAGATCCTGAGAATGGGTGAGTCTGACTTGCAGCACCACAAGTTTGATACAACAGAAGACTTATTGTTGTGAGTCTGCTAAAAGACCGGGAAGATGAAAGTTTTCAAACAATTATGATGATCAATCCAGAAATTGTTGAACATTCTGATGAAAAAATACTTTTTGAAGAATGATGCCTCAGTATTCCTGAAGAAAGATGAAAAGTTCCAAGATACCGCTCTATCAAAGTGAAATATCTTGATGAGAAATACAAAGAAAATGTTATGATACTCCAATGACTCAGATCAGTAATTGTACAACATGAGATTGATCACTTAGACTGAATTCTCTTTACTGATAGAATTGAAGACAACAAAAATAACACCCTCTTCCCACAAACATAATCACTAAAAAAAGCATTCATTAATTAATGAATGCTTTTTCTTTATTTTTAAATGGTGGGTTATGTAGGATTCGGTGCCCGTTGGGTCAGCCCTCCGAAAGATAAGCAGTTCAATCTAATATATTTTGTTCTTACTCATCACAAAACATATTGATTTCTCTTGCTTCCTTTTCTCCTTTTCGAATCCTACATACAAATTTAAAAATTAAAAAAGACCACCCTTTCAGGTGATCTTTCATAATCTTTTTTAAATGGTGGGTTATGTAGGATTCGAACCTACGACCCCCTGCTTGTAAGGCAGATGCTCTCAACCAACTGAGCTAATAACCCATAATGTGTATTGTTTTGTAGCTACTCTCACAGTTGCAAAAAATATTCATTTTTT
>CALDZW010000137.1 GCA_937944175.1 uncultured Candidatus Altimarinota bacterium | reverse complement strand
TCCACTACGTTTCTCAAGAATTAATTCAACAGGAAAATCATATGGTTTTCAGAAAAACCTTCAAGTACGTGTCCCTCAACAAACAACTAATGAAGCATTTGACTTTACGGTGTTTCAATAAAACCCACCCCTAACCCCTCCCTTTTAAGGAGGGGGATAATAAATGAATATGCAGATAATTACTATTGAAGAAAATGATGCGGGACAGAGACTTGATAAGTTTCTGAAGAAATTTTTTGTGAATGCAACACTCTCACTTATTTACAAACTAAATAGAAAATCAAAGATCAAAGTTCAAAAACAATGAGAGGATTGATTTAAAAAGAGAAATAATGAATTTAAATTATCTGAAGGAGATGAGGTAAAGTTTTTTTTAAGTGATAAGGATATACAGGAACTCAGTGAAAAACCTACTCCTCATTCCTCTCTTGTAAGGAAGGGGCTAGATCAGAGTTTTGATAAAGCTGATATTCTTTTTGAAGATGAAGATCTTTTTATAGTCAATAAGGCTGCATGAGTGAATGTGCATCCTGGAGATTTTAAATCAACAGAAGTGTCTCTTATTCAACAGGTTCAGGATTATTTATGAAAAAAATATAATTCACTTACTTTTAAACCAAGTCTGGTTCATAGAATAGATAGAGATACTTCGGGGGTTATTATGATTGCAAAGAAGAAGTATATTTTGACTAAATTGGTTGATGATTTTAAAAGAAACCCAGCTCTTAATGCTCTCTCTTATAATGAGGGGAAAAGTGCTAAAAAGATTAAAAAAACATACAGAGCTTTGTGTTTTTGAAAACCCCCTCAGAAATCTGGAACTATAGATAAGAAATTATTGAGGATAGAGTGAGCAAAAAATGAAAATAAAGTACAAATATCATCTTCCTGACAAAGAGCTATTAGCCATTATACATGTATAGAAAGTTATACAGTACAAACAGAAAAGGGAGCTCAAAATATATCACTTATAGAGGTCAATATTGAGACCTGAAGAATGCATCAAATCAGAGTTCATTTGGCTTCAATTAAGTGTCCCATTATGTTTGATAAATCATATGGAAATAAAAGCCTTAATTATTACTTTGAAAAAAATTTTGGAATTAATAGACAGATGCTTCACGCATATACACTAGATTTTTTTCACTACTGAGAATGAAAATCTATGAGAGTGACTGCTGAATTAAAAGATGATATGAAGAAGTGTATAAAGCTGCTGAAAATAAAGTAGGGTGATTGCATGATAGTAAAATAAGTAGGCTACAAATGCATTTGTATACTACTTGTTTTATTCTTTTTCTTTTAGTTCTAATCTCTCAATTCATCCAAATCGTGAGATAATTTTTTTGTTAGTGATATCAATATCATCAATATCTTTTCAGACAGTTTTAAAGTCCTTTGTGAATTTGTTCCACCTATATTCAAATCTTCCGAAATCAGATGAAAGTTTAGTGAGCTCTGTTTGAATAACTTGAGCTTGTTTTTGTGTTTCGATCCCTCTTATAGTATTAGCTATAATAGTGAGCATAGCCATAAGGGTTGTAGGAGAGACAATAGATACATGATTTTTGTGAGCAAACTCACTTATTTGTGGGTAATATGCATTGATCTCGGCAAATATTGCTTCTGCAGGAAGGAATAAAAAAGCATGATCCAGAGTGATATTTGGAAGAATATATTTTGAGCTAATTTCAATAATTTGTTTTTTGATTCACGCAATAAAGAACTTCTCAGATTCTTTTCTCTTTTCTTTACTTCTCTCTCTGTTTCTCATTTTTTCATAATGACCCAGTCCAAATTTAGCATCTATACAAATAAGTCATTTAGGTGTTTTAATCACGGCATCAACCTGTGTATTGTTTTCTTTAAAATGATACTGCATTTCATAAATCTTTTTGTTGTTTTCTCAAAACACATTTTCTAAAATACTTTGAAGCTGAACTTCTCCAAATATTCCTCTTGTTTTATTATCAGTGAGGACATTTTGCAGAGAGACTACCTCAGTATTCAGCTTATCAATATTTTTTTGGGCCTGATCAATTTTAGCAAGTCTAGATATAATATTTTGGAAAGTCTCATTTGTCTTTTCAAATCATTTTTCCAATTTTTTATCAACTTTTTGTCCTATATGTTCAAGGGAATCCTTTGTAGAAGTAGTGAGTTCTTTGAACTGAGAGCTTATAGTATCAGTGTTGTTTTTAAGATTTTTTTCAATAGTTGAATCAGTCTTGTTCAGAAATTTTTCTAAATTATCTTGAAGAGAGTTCTGGTTTTCTCTATTTTCTTTTAAGAGTTTTCAGAATTTACTCTCAAGCTTTTCAGTCATTTCTCATTTAAAATTTCCAAGTTCTCTTAGGAGTTCTTTTACGATTGCTAATTGTGCATTACTGGAGTGAAGTTTAAATTGTTCAAGGAGAGTAGTGTTATCATTTTTTTTCTGAGAAAAAACCTGTATTCATATAACAATAAGTAGAACAGTTATAAGGAACAAGAAAATAAGTATCAGATCAATGTACGTAATTTGCATAATTCAAACAAGAATGGTAATATAAGTATATACTATATATATAGGTCTCTATTGCAAGTGAAAAAATATTTAAAAAACATTTGCAAATGAAAGGTTTTATTATAGAATACACAAGCTTTTTGGAAACTCAATGGGTTATTAGCTCAGCTGGTAGAGCAGCGCCCTTTTAAGGCGAAGGTCCTGGGTTCGAACCCCGGATGACCCACCATTT
>CALDZW010000136.1 GCA_937944175.1 uncultured Candidatus Altimarinota bacterium | reverse complement strand
TGGAGGTACCTAGCGGGTTCGAACCGCTGTGAACGGTGTTGCAGACCGCTGTATAACCACTCTACCAAGGTACCATTCTATGTGTATAGAATTCAACTAAATTTAAGTGTACTCTATAATCTACTAATTTGCAAAAAGATTATATTTTTTTTTTCTATTTTACAAATCTTTTTACTGACAGGTGAAACTAGAAATCATTTTTTTATACTTTGAGAGACTTCTAATACTAGTAGGAAGAGCAAGAGTAATAAAATATGCTTGTGTATTATTACATACATAGGCTGTTTGAATGAACTTAAGAGTTGGAGTTTTCTGAGTATACTGTGCTTCAAAAACATAAAGCATTGACTCTTCTCAATCAGCAAAGTTAAATTCACTTCACTCTAATTTTGTATAATTATGGTAGTCATTTCTTGATCCTACATTGTTTGCTATAGAATAATCTAAGGATGATGTATTTGCATTAAGATTGTCTGACAACACAATAAGAGTATTAGTAAAGTTACTAATCTTATCTGTAGAAGTGACAGCTAATTCAATTTTTCATTTTTTTGGCCTTGGGAGTGCTTCAGAAGAGCTATCCAAAATATCCCATGAAGCTGGAATATACATTCAAAAACCTATGCCTGTATGAGCTGTAAGTCATGCTTTTTTTTCAGTTGATCATGAAGATGAACTTTGATCTGATGCATCTGAAGATCCTCAAATACATGAAGTAACCAACATACAAAGAATAATAACAAAAAATGTTTGAAATATTTTCATAACAATCAGCAATTATATAATTATTGAGGAATAATACCCTCCTCTAATAAAAAAGGAGTAGCTAATATTGATGCAAATATCAATAGTACTACAAGCAATACAAGAAACAGTGCATTAGGGACTTTTGAGTTCCATTTACTCTTAATTCAAAAATATATGAAAAAAACAGATCCAATAAGAAACACTACATATGAATATGGAAGAAGAAAAATCCATGAATCATATTTAGTTGAGACAATGTACAGGGTAAAAAAAACAAATGCTCCTACTATAAAAGTAAAAGTTGCTGCTCTATATCTTTCTGTAAGCAGTAGATTACTATCAGCCATGCTTTTCACAATACCATTTTTAATTGACATATTCCTCTTGATTTTTTTTAGTAATCTAATATATTTGAATGCAATTACACTTTCAATCATATAAAAAAATGAGTATTACACAAGAGCAAATAGATAATATTATTAGAAATCTTTCTAAGCTCCCAAACAAAGGACAGGAATGAGATATTAAAAAAATTCTTGAGTATATGGAAGTCCTCAATGAGGTTGATACTTCTTGAGTTGAACCAACTGTTTCAGTGGCTTCTCATGTGTGATCACTTAGAGAAGATAATGAAATAAGAACTATGAAACCTCAAGAGGTCCTTGCATGTAGCAAGCAAAATATCATTGCAAACCAAATTGCTCTACCAAATATTATGAAATAATCCATGTTTAATCAACTCAAATGTACTCAATTCAGAAACTTTCATTCTAGAGAGTTTTTTTTTGATAGTGCAAATAATTTTATAATATGAGAAAATGGGAAAGGAAAAACTAACCTATTAGAGGCACTTGCTCTTCTTACAGGTAACTCAATTCTTTGAATACATTTTGATATGTTAGTTGAAACATGATATGATTTTTTTCACCTTGAGCTTACTTGTAAGAGTTGAGATGTGTTTCAGATATTTTATGATGCTTCTAATTCAAAGAGAAAATATTCATTGAATTGAAAAACTACAACAAAAAAGAAATTCATGGAACTCAGTTGTAAATCAGTTCTTTTCTCACCAATGATGATGAATATACTCTACTTATGACCTTCTCCTAGAAGAGACTATATTGATAGTGTTTTACAGCAATCATATTCAGACTTCTGAGCATTTAATAAAAAATTTAAACAATGCATAACTCAAAGAAATAAAATACTCAAAAATATTTCATTATGATTTTCAAAAAAAGAGGAATTATACTTTTGGGATGAACAATTTATAATATTAGCTGATTACATCTACAAAAAAAGAGCTCATTTTATAAATTTTCTTTCATTACATAAAAAATCTATATGAAATCACCTCTGTTCTAAAATTCCAAATATTAGTATTCAATATAATTCCAAAATTGATCTTTCAAAAAATATACCTGATCAATTACAAACATTATTAGATACAAATCTTCAAAAAGATATACTTCTAAAAACTACTACTATATGACCCCATAGAGATGATGTTAATATTGTTATAAATAATAATAATCTGCTTACTAACTTTGCTTCACGTTGAGAGGTAAAAACAACTATACTAAATATTAAGCAACTTGAAATTCAATACATTGAGGAAATTACTCAAAAAAAGCCCCTCCTTATTATTGATGATCTTCTGAGTGAACTTGATGACTGAAATAAAGCACACTTTCTAAAACAGTGTCACTCTCATCAAACATTTATTAGCTCAATAGAACCTTTTTCCAAAATAGATAATTTTATTGAACTTCGTTAAAAACATCATATTTTCTTACTATACAAGACAATCAGTATATAAAATAATATATTACAAAATAAATAATCTTTCTGTACAGTTAAAAATTCAAAAAAATTGTGCAAAAATCAATTTTAATAGTATTATAGAAACAATAATTTACTATTTAGTTCCAGTACAAATGATACAAAAAATAATAAAAATATGACTGTTTTTCATACTTTTTTGACAGATGTGAATAGCAATTGCTGCTAATGTTGATCATTTTGAAATAACTGTAAGTCCTGATAAAGTGGCTGTATGAGAGGCTCTTGATATGACTATTGATGTTGTTGATAAAGACAACAACTTAGTAACTGACTATGAGGGAACCATTCTTATATTCTCTGAAAGTGACAAAGAAGCTGAATTCCCTAATTCACTAGAAGATAATAGTTACACATTTCAAGTAAGTGATGGTGGAACGGTAAAATTTGAAAATGCTGTAAAGTTTAACAATAAATGAAAAAATGATATTCATGTATACGACTTAAGTGATGAAACAAATAGTGTACTCTGAATTGCTGAGGTAGAAGTCACTGAAGAAATTGAAGAAAAAAAATTAGATATTTCGATTCTTTCTCCAGAAAATTGAATTACAATTTGATCAAAGGAAGTAACTGTTTCAGGGACATCAAAGAAAAATCATCAAGTAAAAATTATTTTAAATAATGATGAAGAAATTCTGACAACTACAAATAATTCTGGTATATTTGAAAAGACTATCTCTGGTCTTCCAAATGGTGAAAGTATCATAAAGGCATATGTTCTTGATTCCGATTGAGTGGAAGTTTGAGCATCTGAAAAAGTGCTTATCACATCTGATTCAACAAAACCTACACTAAACTCAGTTAAATTCTCTCCTGAATGAGAATTACAACCAGAAAGTGATCTCCTTATAGAGGTGTATGCCACCAAAGGACTTTCTGAAGTACAAGTAATTCTTGATGAAGCCTTGAACATACTTAAAGAAGATAGTCCATGATTGTATAAATCTGACATCCTCACTCCCAAAGAACCAGGAGAATATGAAGTAGAGGTAATTTTGAAAGATGAGCTTGGGCACATCACTAAACAAAAAGCAGACAATAAGATTCTTGTTTGAGAAGCAGAAGTAGAACTTACTGCTGCCCCAAAACCAGAACCAAAGCCTGAAAAAGTAAAAGATGTTTGTAAAAATGGAGATTATACATGAGATGTATTTGATTGAGAATGTTGAGAAGAGCCTGTTGTTGAACTCAATGCCCCAGTTGATCTTGGAATTAGAAACCTTGAACTTGTACAACTAAAAACTAAATCTATCCTTACTTGGGACACACTTAAAGATGCTACATCATATGAAGTATATAAGAAGACTGAAGGTTGAAAACTAGAACTGATAGACACTATAAAAGAAGCTAGATATGAAGTGAATATTGTTTGAGATGAAATTTCTTATGAATATTTTGCAGTAAAAGCACTATGAAAGAAAGAATTCATTGACACAGAAAACAAAAATGAAAAAATTCAAAAAGATATTCAGTGAGATTTATCTGATGCTGTAAAAATTCAAACATGACCTGAAATGTTTATCATTATCATTGTAGCCTTTCTCATATCAATTTGAATATTTCTCTTCAATAGAAGAAAAGAGATAGAATTATAAATAATACTCCAGCACAAAAAAGTAGAGTACGAATGCATTCGTACTCTACTTTTTTGCTGACACTGTTTTATATTCATCTATTTCCTTCTCAGATAAATAGGTTTCCATTTTTTTTGATAACCTCAAGACAGAGCTTAGAAAACTGTGGATCAAGAGTTTTGGATATCTCTTTAAGTCTATTAAATGACATAATATATTTATATTTTCCTATTTCTTCAAAAATTTCTTCTGAAAAGACACTCGAGTATTTTTTAATTCCTTTTGTTATAAGTCAAACATCTAATCATTCCTCAGTATCAGTTACTAGTCCACTCTCAAGCAATGATAATTCCAATCATGAACATCGTATCATAACTCCATCAATTTCTCGACTGAGAGTGTATTTTGATAGTATATTGTATAAATTTATCTGATTCCTTGTTCCATCATGTTTATTACCAGAAATAGTTTTGAAAATTATTTCTCTTTTTCACATAAGCACTCGTTTTTTCATAGATCTATTCACCACAAAAATTTTATCTGGAATTTCATAATTTCTCAAATGATACTGTAATGACTGAATTCAAGAGATATAATAGGAGTTAGATACTTCTCTTGTAATGATTTTTTTAATGAGTCTAAAGTAGTATTTATCCATCAAATCAATCTTGTTTAACTTTGCATCTTCTTCATCAGGAACAATATATACTCATGCTTTTATACTCAATATCACTCCAAGAGCCTTCAATCGATACACCAATTTATCCAATTTATTCTGATGCTGTATTTTCTTCTCTGGGTCTAGCAGTTCATATATATCATCCTTAAAAAAGACTTTTCAACTTTTATTTCACAATCTCTTAACAATTTTGTTAAAATCCATATGTATAATTTTTTATTTATTTTAAAGTATTTAATCACTATATTAATAGTATATTTTTTACTATAAAAATCAAATACTTTTTACTATATTTTAAATAGAGTTTATTATGTATTAGAGAAAATATTTACATATATATATATATATACTTGTATTCACAAAATTAATTAATAATAAATATTAGTATGGTTACAAAAGCATCTGAAGAATATCAAGCTCTAAAAGCAGAGCATGATAAGTTATATATTCAATCATCAGACTTATATCAAAAAGACAAAAGAAGCAAGGCTGATTACAAAAGACTTGAACAATTAGACAATGAGATATGAGCTATAATAAATAAAATGGATGAATTAGTGCCTCCTGTAAAATAATTCAAAAATCATAAAAACTGTGACTTAGAATCAAATCACAGTTTTTATTTTAATCTTCTACTTCAACCTAAACTCATAATCATCTGGAATATATCTTCATTTGATATGACTCATACAACTTACAATATTGTTGTGCCAGTTATCTGGTGATGAGGCATAGATTGGTTTGTCTTTGTTTCAGTAACGACTAAGTTCTTGTATCTCAGTATAGCCTCATAGATATCTGTTATTAAATGCACGTGTCATGGCTGCAACTCAGTCCTCTGGAGAATCAAATGTTATGGTAGCTCATGAATCAGTATTTCACACATTTCATATATTAAATGGAGTTTTCATATGTTTTCATAGAGAAGTTTCAGCTAGTCATACACACATGAGAAATGTAGGATCAACATCAGCATCAATTCATGCCTCTACCCAGAGTGACCAATCACTAAATCCTCATACTCAATATTTACTTAGAAAGTTTTTTTGCCTTTCAATTTCTGATTCTCAAATTATTTTAAATGTTCTATCATCACGTTTTTTAGTTCTCTTTCATTGAAATTCATATCACTTTGTTGCCTGAAAATCTGACTTATATTTTCTAGCATACTTCTCTGAGATACTATCATAATCAAGAATTGATATATTCATGTAATCTAGAGGATCTCTTATCACTTTATCTTTCCATACCTCAAAGTGAAGATGAGCTCATGTTGTCATCAATCATGATCATCTAGTACCATATGCTCATCATGATTTAGCAAAAACTTCTCATGCAGAAACAAAATCCATTTCTTTTACCATTGTTTCACTTAAGTGACCATATACAGTTACTACTCAATCAGAATGTTTTAAAGCAAGAAAAGAGTACTCTAGGCTAGTTGGCGGACGTACTAAAATCACATATCAGTCAGCTGGTGCAACAATTGGTGTTCATTGAGCTGTTGGTATATCAAGTGCATCATGGTCTTCTCAAAATAAACGCACATATCATTCATCACTAAAGAATGTACTAATTCATCTGGAAGGTGCTATCGGCCATTTTAGTATATTTCCTCCATCATCTGCTTCAAATCATTTCAATTGAGATTCAATATAAATGATTGAATTGAGTTTTTTACATTTTTCATCTAAGCTGGTATCATCAGGGTTAACTTTTGAAAAGTCAACATAATCACACTCTTCATTTACTAACAATTCTTTCTTAGCCTCTTTAAACTTAAGTCGTTCCTTAAACTCTTTTCATTTTAATTTATTTTCAGTATCTCTTTTCTCTAAAATAAATTTTTCATATATTTTTTGTTTCCCTTGAGAGATAGTCACCAATTTTTCTTTAAATTCTTTTTTTTCCTTCATCATTCCTTTTTTCACAATGAGATCTTTTCTTAATCTTTTTGATTCTGATTCAGCATTACTCAATGCAATTTTCTTTACATACAGATCATTTACAAATTTTTTATGATTGTTAATGAGTTTTTGACCTGTATATTCAATGATTCATTTGAAATGAAGATCATTTAATACCGAACTAATATCCTCTTTTGCAAAAATGATTGTTTTAAGATTATCTATATCCCCTTCTCGATCATATACATAGTTTCCTTTTTTATAGAGATATTCTACATATTCCATTAAGATTTTTTTATTTTCTGAGATTTTTAACTTCAAAAAGCTTATGGTCTCTTTTGTGATAGCTAATTTTTTTCCAATTTCAACAATCTGATTATTTATCTTAATTGTTTCTTCCCTAATATTGCTAATATCAGTATCAAGTTGTCCAATGGACTCTTTAAGATTTCAGATTTTATTAATGATTTTAATATTTTCTTCTTCTAGAAATTCTCTTTTTTTTGCTACTTTTTCTCTAATTCATTGATATAATTGAGCTTTTTTAGAAGCATCAAAAATATCCTTTGTGGATGAATCTAAAAATATTTTATCACTTTCAAAAAGCATTTCATACTCAAGTTCTTTAAATTTTCTAAGTATATTCCCTTTCTGTTGTCAAGAAAGAGCAAAAATACTAGGTGAACTAAGCACAAAGACACATATAATTGTAAGAGTAAGAAACTGCTTCATTTATAATAGTTACAATAATAGATAAGAATTGGTGGAATTATACCTCATTCACCTTAAAATAACAATAATTTTTCAAAAAATAAGCTTGACCATTTATGAAAGTACACTTTGAATAAAAAGCTCTAAAAATACAATTAATATAAAGAGTAATAAAGAAGAAATATAAAATGGTATTTCCATTCTAATAAACACTCCTAATCCACATAAAAATAACGCTACAAAAAGTGATTGCCTCATACTTGAACTTAAATGAGTCACAAGAACCTCTCAACGATAATGGATTTTTTTTACAAAATATAATAGTGCTGTCAAAATACTTGAGACACACAGTACACTTGAAATCACAAGAGATGCAATAACTATATCATTACTTAGGTATGGATCAATATATAATAGTATCAATACAATGGAAATACTTGAAAGAAAGAATACTAAGTACAAAAGAAGAGATAGAAATTTTTTAGTCATGATATGATTTTATAATATAACACCTGTTTGTTTAATTTTTTCAATATGAACACATTCTCTATTTTCTCATATATCAAAACAAATTCCATTAATTATATAATTTTTATCAAGAGATTGTTCAATCTTTCATTTTTGAATTCATGTAAGAAAACGCTTCTTCAATGATCTATAGTCTGATCAAATAATTGAGTTCTTTGATCCTATCATTCACAAATCAGAAATATATCCAGTACCATTATCAAAAATTGTTTCATCATTTGTTTGAATATGTGTATGAGTTCAATATATACAACTCACTTTTCATTCTAAGAAATGTGCCATTCAATATCCCTCTGAAGCTACCTCTCTATGAAAGTCTATTACTATTCAATCATATTGAATATTTTTATTATGAATTTCTGTAATAATATCTTCCACTTTGAGAAATGGATTATATACATGATCTCTTGTGAAAGTTTCTGATAATACATTGATTACAATAAGTTTTTTTCAATTTTTTTCTACTTGAATATATCCTTTTCATGGGATCAAATAATGCCTAGATTCATAATAATTAGCCGGACGAATTAATTTACAATCTTCTCTCTCAAGATATGACGTCAATAACTTTTGATTGTCTAAAAAATGATCCCCTGAAGTAAACACATCAACTCCAATATCATGAATCATTTCCATATGTTTTGTAATTGGTCATCTTCAAGAGCTAATATTTTCTGGATTTACAATTACAAAGTCAGGCTTATATTTATCTCTTATATTATCAATTTCTTGAATCAAAGCTTTTCTTCAGATTCTTCAAAATACATCTCCAAATGCTAATATTCTCATGTTATTTCACATAACTATTCTGGTAAATAAGAAATTATTTATTTGCTATCCTTTCTCTATAAAATGTCACTAATATCATTTCGAATATTCAATATATCAACAAAAAGTGAACAATATAGTATATAATCTGAAGTATACGTATATTTTTATATTTTCAAGTGAGTTGATCTCAAGAATATCATGAAAACTCACCTTGTAATAATGAATATCTATAAAAGTCTTCAGAACTTAAAATTTCTTCAGGCTTTCATCACCTCACTTGTTGTACAAATTTTCAATATATATCTATCTTTTCTCACCTCATATCAAGAGTATCTGAAATATATGAAAATGGTGATAATACAATTACAAAAGCAATACATATTACGACAAATTGTGCTAATATTGTAAATGATTTTGTTGCTCTGAAACTTCTTTTAAGAGCTTGTCTATATGACTGTTTTTTCTCTGCTAAGAAAAAATGAGCAAAACTGAGTCGATATATTGAGTATATACAAGCTATTACATATATACCCACAATAACAAAAGAAGATATTGCAAAAAAATTAATTTCTTCTCACAGTGATTGCACAAAATTATTTCATCATACAAGATAACTTCCACCAAAGAGTAATCATAGAATAATAACTGTTACAACTGTGTATATAAGACATACTCAAAACATACTTCCAATTATTTTCATATATTCAGTGAAATATGCTCGTGAGAAGTATTTATTTTTTTTATAAAGAAGTCGTGATCTATCAAGATATGAATAATACAGTCTTGCTATCAATACTCTTGAATATGACATACCTATATATAAAATAAGAATCCCAGATATAAGAAACAAAAGACCAACTATTCAAAAAACATCAAAAGCCAAGAAATTTCAGCCAATTGGGTTTAATAATTGACTAATATTTGCTTCTAGATTAAACACATCCAGATTAGATGAAAATAAAAATACTCCTCAGAGTAGCAGTGGAATCAATGAGTATAAGAATGCTGTTACAAATGCTCCAAATCATATAAGAATTTTTGAAATATTCCAATGAATAAAGTTCTTATATATAAGTGTTATATTAGAGAAAATTTTGAAAAAAATTGAGATAATAGCTGAAAAAAAATCTTTCATTTTTATGTACGATAATAGTAAAAATATACTTTGAGAAATCCCTCTCTAATATCAGTATATAGTAGCCTAAAATTATTAAATTGCAAAAATATTTTTTTACAATAAAATATGAAAAATTACTGTATATATAAGTAAAAAACTTTAGAATTATGCTCATGAAAAAACATGAAATCATATTTTCAACTATCAAACTCCCGCTCGATGGAATTATAGTTTTTATTAGTTTTTTTATTGCAAAAGAAATAAGACTCATTACCGATCTTATCCCTTGAATTAATCTACCAATTCAAACCATTCATACTGAATATTTATTGTTTTATGCTCTTATTTGATCAGTACTCTACATAGTACTATTTATAATGCATTGATTGTATAACTCAAGAATCAGTCATTCAAAAATAAAGGAGTTCCTTGATATTATACAATTCTGAATCTATTGGTTTCTATTTTTCTCAGTTTGAGTATTTTTTTTAAAAGGAATTCTTATTAATGCTGATAATGATATCCCAAGGCTTATTATACTCTTTACGTTGTTTCTTTCTACTTGAGCAATAATTATTCAACGTATTATACTAAATAGTATTCAGTATATTCTGCTTGAGAAATGACTCATTTCCAAGAAAAATATTTTACTGATATCTAACCAAAATGAACAAAAAATATCACACATTCTTGATGATATTAATCAATCAAAAATATATACTCTCCTTTGATACATAAACTCAAAGAAAGTATCAAAAATAAAAAATCTCTTGAACATACAAAAAACCTCAACAGATTGAAATTTGAAATATCTCTGATCAATAAAAGAATTTCATGAGTTATGTACCAGTAAAAATGTTGATGAAATTCTGTATATTGAAAGTGATTACTCTCAAGAAAAGTTGTTCAAAATATGGGAACTCTCAAAAATATTTGGAATTAGATACCGATACATCACAAATTCATTTGACATTACAAAATCCAATACTACTCTTTCATTAATCAATCAAATTCCTGTTATAGAAATAGAGAATACTCCTCTTTGAATATGGTGAAGAGCTATAAAAAGAATTATTGATATATTGGGTGGGATACTGTGAATATTTTTTCTATTGCCTCTCTATCTAGTCATAAGCATTTTGATCAAAATAGATGATCCACAAGCTCCCATCTTCTATAAAAATAAAAGAATAGGGCAAGATGGTAAAATATTTTACTTATACAAATTCCGTTATATGAAATGGGAATATTGTGTTAAAGATGCTTATGGAATAGATCCAGATAAAGACCCTGCATTAAAGCATGAAGAAAAGCTTATAAAAAAGTATTCTACAAGAGATGGCCCACTTTATAAAATAAGAAATGACCCAAGAAAAACCACAATATGAACATTTATTGAAAAATATTCTATTGATGAACTCCCACAACTGTATAACGTACTTCTTTGAAATATGAGCATAATATGACCACGACCTCATCAACCAAGGGAAGTAAAAAAATATAAGCTATGGGAAAAAAGAGTTCTTACAATAAAACCTTGAATTACATGAATGGCCCAAGTAAATTGACGAGATAATAATTGATTTGAGGACGAGGCAAGATTAGATATCTTTTATATAGAAAATTGGAGCATGCTTTTAGATTTTAAAATACTCTTAAAAACATTTGGAACTCTATTGAACAGAAAATAATTTATTAAATAACACATAATTACAGTGAAATATATAATATGAATAATTGCATGTTTTATAACTCCTATAGTATGAGGTTGATATGTGCATGCAAACCTTCAGACACAAAATAGTCTTGAGAATAATATCACTGAATCATTAAGTGATATCTGATCATCATGAGCTGACTCTGAAGACTCTTCCAAGCTTTTTGATGACCTTACTGAACAGGAACGCCTTAACCTTATGAAGGACTTAGACTTTAGTGAAAATCTAAAAGTTTGAGAAACATTAAAAATTGATGTTTGAGGCATTGAAAAAGAACTTAAGAAAAATATAGAGTGAGAAATTGAATTTGAATGGAATCTAAAATGAAGTTCTACAAAAATATGAAATATCTATGAACAGAAGTTTGATACTTCATGAAAAAAAAGTATTAACTTAAATGTATACCTCAAAGAGAACAATGAGAAAAAACTTGTTACTTCAAGAGATATTTCACTCTTTGTATATACTAGTAAAACTAATCTTATATTTGATACTGAGATAAACAATGATTTACTTCTTAAATATAAAGAGAAATCTCTTAATAATGGTGTCTTTATTGAAGAGATTCTGAAAACAAATTCTAAAGAGTTAGAAAAAAACAATATACTTTCTATTATTAAGTGATTAAACTCAATAAATACAGAAAAATGAAACTATATTACAGTATGGTGAAATAAAGACTTTCTTTTTTCAGTTTTATCACAAATGAATAAAGAGATTGATTCTACAAAGAGTGAGCAAATATTTAATATTGCACTTGTATCACCATTTAGTACTGATGTATTAGAGAATTTTTTCAAGAATTTTTTAGCTAATAAGAATTGGATTGATACTATTCTTCTACTTCCAGATACTTCTAAAGATCAAATATGGGTCAATCCCAATAATATTATATCTTTAGAAAATACCCTCAAACAAAGTTGATATGAACACCTAAATATCAACACCACTACTCAGATATCAGAAATATTTTTCATCTCAAAATTTATAAATACTCTTTCAAATAAGTGATTCTGAACTCAAGCAATCTTTCTTGTTATACTCATTCCTTTTCTGTTTACTTGACTGAGTGTTATGAAACATCTGGTTGGTCTTTCACCAGTATGATCAATTATCCCAATAATGCTCACACTTTCTTTATTTCAGATAGGAATTATTGCCACTCTTGTATTGCTTTGAACTATCCTTATTTTAAATCTTATCTTATCAAAAGTAACTAACAAATATACACTCCTTTATACCCCTAAAATGAGCTTTATTATCATCATTAATATAATTGTTGCTATTATACTTATAAATAGTCTTATACAGTATAATTTACTAGGTGCTAATATGACTGATATTCTCTTTATCATTTTGTTTGTAATAATTTGTGAGCGTCTTATCACTGTTGTACTATCAAAAGAATTTTGAGAATATAAATTTAATCTGCTTAATACTATGTGATTTGCATGAGTAGCATACATAATTTTTTCCTTTTCTGCTATACAAACAATTATCCTAGCATATCCTGAAGTAATTTTGATACTTGTACCTATTAACTTTATCATATGAAGATTTACATGACTTAGAATTACTGAATATTTTAGATTTAGAGAAGTAATCAAAAATATTGAAGAGTAAAAATATACCTCACATAAAAAAGCATATATAAAAATACCTATATGCTTTTTTATATTCAAATATAAATGATTATTTCCCTTTTATATTATATACAATTGTTATCTCTCTTTCAGTATCTTTTACAGTCTTTTCAATATAGATTGAAATATCTGATGCATAATAATTTGAGATAAGTTCAGGCCATTCTACAAGAATTACTCCAGAATTGTTATTATCTAAAATCTCTTCTCCTCATATAGCAAAAAATTCATCGTAGTTAGATAATCTATACAAGTCAAAATGATAATGTTGACCATATTTATTATAATATGTATACGTTGGAGAACATATATCTTCAGAAACACCTAGTAAATTACTCAAAATATGCTGTGAAAGAGTTGTTTTTCAAGCTCATAAATCACCATACAGAAAAACAACTTTAGGCTTCTCTAAGTCTATTTTTATTTCACCTAACTGACTTATGGAATACTTTTGTTTTATGTCTATTGAATTTGCCGCCATTTTTTTGCAATATATTGATTTGTATTATACAATATAAGTATATTAACATTTAATAAATAACAAAAATTAATATGGAAACAATTGTACAAGCATTAAAAAGAATGGAATGATCAGTAATGGTATTTGATTTTTCAGGAGAACTTGATGAAACAAATGCTGATAAAACATTCAAAATGATTTATGAAGAAATTTGAGATTTTGGTTGAAAAAAAATTATCTTCAACATGAAAGAGTTAAAATACCTGAACTCAAAGTCAATTTGATATATTGCAGATGTTTTCTCAAACATTGAAGATTCTGACTGAGAAATGTATATAACTGATTGTGATGAATGAGTAAAAGATGTTCTTGAACTTGTTTGAATCACTACAATAATTCCTACTGTTGATAGAGAAGCTGAAGCCTTAGAACAAATGAAATAACATTACTCCTAAGACTGCACTCTATTTTGAAGACTTAATACTATTAAGTCTTTTTTCTGTTATTTTGTTTACAGTTAGTTTTTTATCTAAGGTATTTTTTACACACCCATCCTTGTTTATTTGTGCTTCATCTTACTTTTGAAGATACTACTTGAACTTTAAAACAACCATGTGCATTTGTACGAGTTAATTGTTTAACTCTATCCCCTCTTTTTATATACCCCGTAGATTTATTAAAGTGAGCATTATTTAATTTAAGTGAATGAGTATTAACTCAATGCATTGAACCTATTTGAGAATATGCTTGTTTTTTCATTTTTTGAAGTGGCGTCTTTGCTTTTACAACTGATTTTTGTTGTTGTTTCATTGAGCCATAATACTTTGATGCTGCTCATTCATATGCATAAATTGTATCTTCTAAACCTGTCATATAATATTCACAAAACCATCATTGCTTTCAATCATTTCTAGCTTGCTGTGAAGAAATTACTTCTCATTTAAAACAACCATATTGATTTGTTTCTGTAAGCTGTTGAATATGGTCTCATTTAAAAACATATCCAAGTGTTTGAGTAAACCATGCATTATTCATCTTCAATGAAGTCACTGATACTTCATGTTTTGGTAACCCTTTAGTAGAATTATTAGAAATAGTTTCTTTTTTACTTTCTACTAATTTTTTATCTTCTGCTAATTTTTTATCTTCTTTTTTTAAGTTATTCTTCTTCATTGGTACTGGTATAATACTTTTCTTTTCATCTCATGAGCTTATTGAATCATCACCTTTTACCTCTCCATCTTTCATTCCTAATGTATTTTTCATTCCTTCGATAATATTTTTACTTCAAGTTGATACTATTGATTTACTTGGTGTTGTATCTTTTAAATCACTTTCAGATACATTATCACTAAATGTCATAACCTTTAACGAGTCTTCTTGTTTCACTTCAGCACCCTCATTTAATTCATCTTCAACTTTTTTAATGAGCTCCGCATCTACTTCTTTATCATTTCATTTATTGATTCATATAATGGCATCTGTGTTTCATGTAAAACTGTCAACATTTTCAATACTTGGTGCAGCCTTTTTAATCGTGAAAAAATCTTTTATTCCTTGCATCATTCATCCCTTATCTACTGATGCCTTTTTATCTAATCCTGAAACTCATGCTTCATTTCATTCAACACTAGCATCTTTTGTACTTCCCTTTAAATTAAAGTTTGTATCTCCCTTTGAATCATTTGAATCTGATATTTCTTCTTTACTTCAAGAATTTATCTTTGAGTCAGTTTTAATATTTTCTTCTACTATTGTATCAGTTTTTCAAGAAACATTACCTCCATCACTATTTCATTTATCAGTATCTTCAATTTTTTCCTCAACTATCTCTTCTTTCTTTGTACCAGTGCTTTCTATATTTTCTTTATTCACATTTACTTCTGTATCTGATGATCATGTAGAATATAATGATTGTATTGATCCAGTTCAGCTAATATTTTTAGCATTATTTTGATTAGAAATCAAATACAACATAAAGATGAAGAAAATAATAAGAAGGATCCATCATAAGTTTCTAATAACAAAGTTCATAAAGTACTAGTTAATAATATAAAAAAACATCTTGTAAATTGACATTCATATATTAATTTTATAATTAATAATATTTTTTTTGCAAATCTTTTTTTATTTTTATTTTCCCTTTAATAAGGGAAGAATAGGTGATTTTATGTTAAAAAAATATACCTATTTTCAATTAAACTATAAATATATACTATTAGAATAAACCATAATAAAAAAAATATATTATTAATAATATACACTATATTCTTTCACACTTTTTTTATTAAAAAGCAAGTAAAAAAATACGTATTATACAACAATAATTACTTTTATATAATATTATAATATAATACTACTTAAAAAATAGTGAATTGGATTGAAATATTTAATTTGATAATTTCTGATATTCATATAACACATCAAGTGCCTCTTTTGCGGTCAGTTGATCTAGCTCTAATGCTTGAATCTTCTTATATGTTTCAGATACTGGTTCTCTTTCATTTCTTTTAATCAATATTTTTTCTGAATTCATTGAATTCATTGATCATATCTGAAGTTGAAATTGATTATTTTTACTTGTTGAACTAACTTCAAGTTTTTTAAGCATTTCTTGCGCACATAAAATCACTTCTTTTGGTATTCCTGCTAGCTGTGCTACTTGATGACCATAGCTTTTTTTAATTCATCCAGGTATAATTTTTCTCAAAAAAACAATATTTTCATCATTTTCTCAAACAGCTACACTAAAATTCTTAGTATTATTCAATATTTTTGATTCATCTACTAATTCATGGTAATGAGTTGCAAATAACGTTTTTGCCTTAATGTTATTATGATTATAAAGTAGAATTGCCCATGCTAAACTAATTCCATCATATGTAGAAGTTCCTCTTCAAACCTCATCAATAATAACAAAACTTTTTTCTGTTGAGTTATTAAGAATATAAGCTACTTCTTGCATCTCAACCATAAATGTTGACTGCCCTAAGTATAAATTATCAGTGGCTCATACTCTTGAAAATAATTTATCAGTTAGTGGAATTATAGAATTACTTGATGGCACAAAAGATCAAATATGTGACAACAGTATAATCAAAGCATTCTGACGAAGAAATGTTGATTTTCATCACATATTTGGTCATGTGATAATATGAACAAAATTTGAATTATCTAGGCGTAAGGAATTACTTATAAAATCAGGTTCAATTGTCTCTATAATTGGATGTCTTCCTGAGTTAATTTTCAATTCATAGGACAAACTCATTTTTGGCTTTGAATAATTATTCTTATATGCACAGAGTCATAAGCTTGATATATAATCTATGTATGTAATTTTCTCTGATATTTTTTTCATAGTATCAAATGATGCTAATATCTGTACTCTAACAGAACAAAAAGTATCATACTCCATTTGTGAGAGTTGTGACTCACTTTGATACATTTTCTTTGAAAAATCATCTAATTCTTGGGTAGAATATCTTATAGCATTTACCAATGTTTGTTTATGGATAAAATCATTTGGTACTTCATTTATATAACTTTTACCCATTTCAATAAAATATCCTGCTGCATTTGTGTACTTTATTTTGATTCCACCTATTCATGATTTTTTTGCAAGATCAGATTGATAATTAGCAAGCCAATCCTTTGAATGAGTGATTATATCTCTTGCTTCATCGATATCAGAAGAATATCAATTTTTAATGATGTTTCATCAAAATAATGAATTATTTGGATCATCACTTATTGCTGTATCAATAAGTGAAATAATGTTGACTATTTCTTGCATGTGAAACAATTTTTACATAAATGTAAATAAATTTTTCTTCTTGAATAAATGGAAGTTTTACATATTCTATGACAAATAAATAAAATAACAAAAAAAATGATCAAAATACAAAAAAATGACTCAATATTAGATATTTTAGATAAAATATCTAATTCAAAAGATCCTCAAATTATTCTTGAGTTCCCTTTTTGACATCCAGTATTACATAATTATTTATCACTCAAAGTTCTTAAAAACAAAGCAGAAAATAAAAATCTTATTATTCATACAAATGATAAAACTTCTAGAAAAATAGGAAAATCTTTATGAATTAAATATCAAAATAATGTAAATGAAGTAAACCAAAATAATTCAAGTAAATCCGATCTGCAAAAAAATTATACTTTCATTGAGTATGGATTATTTGAGATTAAGAAATTCTTATGATTAGTTAGATGAAACATACAACAAGACAAGAAAGTAAATTCACTTCGTTACTATAGCAATAAGCATAAAACTATAAATAAAACTATTTTAATAGTATTTTTATTCAGCTTTATATGTATATTATTAATATTAATATACATATATTATTTTGCCATAAATAAAACAATTATTGAAATTACTCCTGAAATAAACCTGCAATCTAAAGCAAGAAATTATACCTATGAGGAGTATTCTGAAAGCATTCTTGATAAAAGTCTCTCTACATGAAATACAGTTGATATCATTCCTATAAACAAAAGTATTACTCTAGAAAAAGAAATATCAACAAGTTGAATGGTACAAGATAACAAGAATACAGCGAGTTGAAAAGTAACCTTTTATAATTTGTTAGAGGAAGAATCAAGCTTGAAGAGTTGAACACAATTGGAAAACAAAAATTGAATCCTCTTTGAGACAAAAGAAGTAATATCAATCCCTGCCGCATCAAGAGATGAACAATGATTACTTGTACCATGAGAAAGGGAAACAACTATCTATTGAAAGATCCGTTTACTTAACTGAGAATATTCATGAGAACAAGCAAATATTAAATCTTGAACTAATTTACTCATACCAAAATTAGGTGATCTAAGGACAAAAATATATGCAAAGGCTATTTCAGACTTTACATGAGGATCAAATGATTTCACAAAAATATTAACTCAAGATGACATAGATAATTGAATCTCTATTATTAAAGAATCACTAAAGCAAGAGTGAATAAAAAGTATAAAAAATGAACTAAACAATAGAAATATTAACAATAATGTTTCAATGGAAATTCTTTTAGCAGATAATGTATACAAATTCTCAAATGAAAAGATTATCATTCCTGATCATATCAAAGTTTGAGATACTATAGACAATTTTGTTATTCAATGAAGCATTGATGTAAAAAGCTTTATTTTTAATAAAGATTCTCTAATATCAAAGCTTACATGACTTATAAATAACACAATTGTATGAGACTACGAAGAAATTATAAATATTGATGAGAAATCAATCAGAATTTCTCATATTATTAGCAGAAATGATCTCAAAAAAGATGCCAAGTGAAAATACTACTATGCTCAAGACTTGTGAAATGAAATATTTACTCTTAAATGAACTACTGAAATTGAATATTATGTTTCAAAAAATTTCAGAAGTAGAGACAATAATTATATCAATACTCTCAAATATGAAATCACGTGAATGCCAATAGAGAAAGCAGAAAGTATTCTCACAAATAATAGAGATATTAATAATGTAAAAATTACTGTTCAGCCTTTTTTCTTTACAACCATATCAAATACTCCTGAAAATATTATCTTCAAGGTAGTAAAATAAATTCTTAAGCATTTCTTACCATGAGTTGCTATTATAATAATATAATAATTAAAAAAATGCAGAAGATAAAAAATTCAACAGCCACAGTATCAAACTATAATTTTATAAAAAAAATATTAATATACTTATCTATATTAGTAAGCACTTTACTCATTTCTTCATGTTGAAATAATTCTCAAGTTGTCAATAGTGAAGTAATAACAAATAACTCTAGTACTGATATAATAACATCAGAAAAAAAAGAACAAAAAATAATTCTAGCCCTCTGAGATAGTCTTACTGCTTGATATAATCTTGATATATCTGAATCCTATCCAAATCAGCTTTCAACATTATTGATCGATAATTGATATAATTATAAAGTTATTAATGCCTGAGTAAGTGGTGATACATCAAAAAATCTCCTTGATAGAATTTCACTCTATGATGACATTAATCCAGATATTTACATATTAGCAATCTGATGAAATGATGGATTAAGAAAGCTCCCAACAAGTAATTTGCAAGATAACATTGAATTATTAATTGCTCATCTTGAGAAAATTAATCCTGAATCAACAATAGTTCTTACATGAATGCAAATACCACTAAATGCTTGAATTGATTATTCTAATAATTTTAAACAACTATATATTGATATAAAAAATATAAAAGAAGAAATATTTTTATTTCCTTTTTTACTTGAATGAGTCGCAACAAAAAAAGAATTAAATTTATCTGATTGAATACACCCTAATACAGACTGATATTCAATTATTGCTAATAACATCTTTACATATTTACAAGATAATAATCTTTTACAAAAATAAACATGATAACACTAAAAAATATTTCAAAAAGTTTTAGTACTGATTGAAAAAAATCATCTCTTTACAAAGATCTTAATTTTTCAATTCAAGAATGAGCATTTATTGCTATTCTATGAAAAAGTGGTTGTTGAAAAACTACACTTTTAAATATGATAGCATGACTTGTGTGATTTGATAGTTGAGAAATTTCTGTAAATGAATCTAATTATTCCCAATTAAATAATGAACAACTCACCAAATTTAGGTGAAAAAATATGAGTTTTATTTTCCAACAATTTCAACTTATTCCTAATCTTACAGTGCAAGAAAATATTGAACTTCCACTTGACATAAATAATATCCCTTCTGCATATTCTGTTGAAGAGATACTTAAAAAAGTCTGACTTGAAGATAAAATTCATTCTTATATTTATAATCTCAGTTGATGAGAACAGCAGAGAGTAGCTATTGCAAGGGCTTTTATATGAAAAACTCCAATTTTGTTGGCTGATGAACCTACTGGAAACTTAGATGAAAAAAATGCTATTAACATTATGAATATTCTTACTGATCTCCATAAAGAAACATGAAATACCATAGTGATGATAACTCACGATACAGACATTGCCAATTTTGCACAAAAAACATATGAACTCAAAAATAATACTTTACACCTTGTATAATGTACTCTAAACTCTTTAAAAATTTTGTAAGTAAAAACCTTTCAACATTTCTACTCATACTTATATCAATTTCAATATCACTTTTTTGATACATTTTCAGTGATGCCTTAAGTAAGAACTTTTTAGGCTCTATTGAGTGAGACGCACGTAAAAATCTATGATGAGATTTTAGCATACAATTATGAAATAAATGAGAAGAAACTTTTGAAACATTTTATTCAACATTTCCTTATAAAAATTCACTTGAAATTGTAAAAGACTTTTCTCTTATTTCATCAATAAAAATTAATGAAATACAACCGATAACCCTCCATTATGTTGACACTAACTATCCACTTTACTGAGATTTTGATACAACTCTCATAAATCCTGAGTGAAATATAATCCTGAGTGAAAATACATATATAGAAAATAATAAAAAACCCTCTGTAACACTTCTTTGAAAAGAATATACAATCAAATGATATTATAGTGAGCCTCCTAGTTCAGTTTCAACATTTATCTCTGATGACCATGCGTTCATAGATTTTGCTGAATACGAAAATAGTTTTACCAATGATAATAATAGTCTCATTGAAAAACAATATTTTTTCAAAAATACCAACGAAACACTTTTTGATAGTATCAACTCTGAATTTAAAAAATCTGCAACATCTATTTGATATAGATTGCAAGACTATAAAAGTTGATGAGAAAGATTCAGTGAAATAATTGGAACACTAAGGTCTTATATAAACTATGCCATATTATTCTCATTCTTTCTCACTGTTACAATTATCTTTTTATCATGTTCTTCATTTTTTATTAAAGAGCGTAGAGAAATAAGTATACTGAGATTGCTATGAATGAGCAATAAACAATTTATTGTTTTTTATATAATTTTATTTAGTTCAATATTACTGTTTTCATTATTTATATCAATATCATTCAGTTATATATTGTTTGGAGTGATGCAGAATTATGAAGTCACTAGTTGATTTAGTATTCAATTTGAAAGTATAAAGCAATGAGTATTCATTTGAATTCTGATACTTATTTTTTCTACTCTTCTTCCTATAGTTAAGTTTCTATCCAATGAAGCAACTTGATGATTACGTGAAGATTTTTTTACTCATTTCACAAAAAAAGAAGCCTTTATTTGAATCACATTTTTTTGAATAATGATTGTAAGTTTATCACAAGCATTGTGATATTCAATATACACTTCACTCTTCACAACTCTCGCTTTGTTTCTATTTATTATTATATTCTACTTTCTCAATACACTCCTTCTCAAATCAAGTTATTCTCAAGCAAAAAAACTACGTCAGAAAAAATTTATTATTTTTGATGCAATGAGATCATCAATTGCCCCATGAAATATGAGTGTACTTCTCAATATGAGTTTTTTTATTATTTTCTCAATTTGATTATTCATATTACTACTATTTTGAAATTTCTATAATAGGTTAGCAGTTAATCTTGAGACTGATAATAATTTCTTTGCACTCAATATTGATTGAGATACCTACAAAAGCTTGTCCCCTGAATTTAAAGAAAATGCTTTTTCACTTATAAAGTGAAGAATTCAAACTATAAATAAAAAATCCATCTCAGAGCATTTATGAGAATCATGAAATAACAATGCATCGTGAAGATGATGATGAGCAAGAAGATTCTCAAGAGAATTTAATATTACAGACAACTCCCTATCAAATGTAAAAATTCTTGATTGAGATGCATTAATTCCTGGTAGTGTTTCAGTTGATAAGAACTTTTCAAAAGATCTCAACCTTTCAATTTGAGATACAATTGTATTCCAAATTTATGGTTTAGAAAAAGAGCTTACTGTTGTAAATATCCGTGAGTCACAAGACTTCTCAATTAATCCATTCTTTTATTTTCAAGTTGATCCACAAGAGTTTGAAAAATTTCCAAAACTTTATTTTATCAGTGATTACATAGAAAAAGAAAAGTTAACTGAAACAAAAAATTATTTTTATGAAAAATCTAATTGAACGGCAAGTTTTGTAGAAGTTGACAAAGTACTTAAAGAATTACAAGTTCTATCCACAAAAGTTCTCCTTGTTATCCAATCATTATTTCTATATATTGCTATATTTTGTATTCTTTCAATCATTGTTGTATGAATGTTTTTTAGACAATTTCAAAAACAAAATGCTTCTCTCTATCACCTTATCTGATTTACACACAAACAAAATAAAATAAAAAGTTTCTTTGAGTACTGATTCTTGGCAACTATAATGCTTATTTTTTCAATACTGCTTATTTCATTTCTTGCATACTACATATTATCAAAAAATAGTTTTCTTTCATTTGATATGCTTGTATATATTCAATCAATTGCACTGATTCTCTGAGTATATCTTCTCATTATGCTTGGAACTTGGTTTTCTATTAGAGTTGAAAAATAAATATTTTTCTCTTCCCAAATAAAGTGAATTACAAAAAATAGAATAATTTATATAAGAATTATTCTATTTTACTAATTGAAATATTCTCTATATAAGAATACAGAAAAAACAATTTTTTATATTATTAAAACGTATTACATTTATCAAAATTTGCATATTTATATCAGATCGTAAACCATTTTTTTCTATCGGCAGATGATCAATGAGTCCATGATTCTGGGTTTGTGGTTCAATGAGCTGCTTCTTGAATACGATCATCTCATACAGCACCGGCAGCATCAATAGCTTCTGATATCTCGTTAAATTCTAAGATTCACTTTCCTGCAATTGAAGATGCCCAGATTCAAGCAATACAATCTGCTTGGAGTTCAAGTTTTACTGAAGCCTGATTTGCCTCTATCTTTGTTCAATTTCTTTTAATTCTGTGTACTTCATCCATTATTTTCAATTCTTTCTGAATATGATGTGCTACTTCATGAGCAATAACATAAGCTTCTGCAACATCTCCTCATTTTGCTCAAAATTTCTTAGTCAATTCATCAAAGAATGTTTCGTCTAAATAAATAGTTGTATCTAATGGACAATAATGTGGTCCAATCTGAGAAGTAGCTACTCAACATCAAGACTGTGTTCTCCCACGAAACAGTACCAAACGAGGCTCATTATATTTTTCCCCACTTGCTGCAAATGCTTTCTTCCAAAGAGCATTGTTTGAACCAAGCACTGTTGAACTAAATTTCTCATAATTATCCATTCAAGCAAATTCACTCGTGTCTACTTGTTGTACCTGCTGAGTTTCTTGCATAGTATCAAGCAACTGAAATGCTTGATCAGCTCAACCAAAGTACCCAACAGCAGCTACTAATAATAATCCAGTAACAGTAATTCCTCAAACAGTCTTCCCTACTGGATTTCATCTTCTATCCTCAACATTTCAACGTTCTTTTAGTTTATCCCAATCTGCCATATGTCTCTGTTAATTATTAATAAGATGATTATAAATAAATTTTTTAAAAAACAAAGACTTGCACTGATATATTCACTGAGTTCATTAGACTTTCCCATTAATATCAATACTATAGTAAATATATATTCCCTCTTCCCTATACTAATATGAAAGAAATACAAGCATATCTAGATAATATCATTCAAGAACATCAAACAGGAAGAGCTAGAGAGCATAGCTATAGACCTGCTCTTAAAACTCTCCTTGAAGCAATCAACTCAAATATTCTTGCGACCAATGAACCCTCACGTGAAAAATGTTGAGCTCCTGATTTTATTATTACTGATACAAAAAATATTCCTCGTGGGTATATTGAAGCAAAAGATATCACTCTCAATATTCTTGATGATAAGAAAAATCAGGCACAGATTCAGAAGTATTTTGATTGAGAACTCTGATATAATTTTATTCACACAGATAATCTAGAATTTAGATTTTATAGAAATGCAGAACTTGTGGAAAGTGTCAGAATTGCTGATAATATAAATAATCAGATTATTGCAAAACCTGAACAATTCGAAAAACTAGAACTTTTGCTTCAGAATTTTTTACAGTTCAAAACTCAAACAATCACCTCATCAAAAAAACTTTCAGAGATTATGGCATGAAAGGCACGTATGATTAAGCGTGTTATTTATATGGCACTCAAAAATAATCAAGATGCACAAACGGAAATTCATAATCAATTTGATATTTTCAGGAAAATACTCGTGCATGATCTTGATGAAACGAGCTTTGCAGATATCTATGCCCAAACTATCACCTACTGACTCTTTACGGCGCGCCTCCATGATCCAACACTGCCAACTTTTGATCGTGATGAAGCTGCACAACTTCTTCCTAAATCTAATCCATTTCTCAAGAAATTCTTCCAAAGTCTCAGAGATGACCTTGACCCACGTATTGAATGGATTGTTGATGATCTTGTTGAAATATTTCTTGCTTGTGATGTAAAAAAGCTCCTAGAATGATATGGAAAAACTTCAGCCAGAAATGATCCAATAATTCACTTCTATGAAGACTTTCTTGCAAGCTATGATCCTAAACTCAGAAAAGCAAAATGAGTATACTATACCCCTGAACCAGTGGTAAATTTCATGATACGTTGAGTTGATCACATCCTACAAACAGATTTTGGCTTATCTGATGGAGTAGCGGATACTTCAAAAATAGAAATAGAAGTTGATTCTCAAGAAGTGAACAAGAGAACTGGGAAGCTCAAAAAAATGAAAAAACAAGTCCATAAAGTACAAATTCTTGATCCCGCAACGGGGACAGGGACTTTTCTCAATGACATCATCAAATATATCTATGAATCTAGATTTAAATGAATGTCAGGAATCTGGAATTCATATGTTGATGAGAACCTTCTACCACGTCTTCACTGATTTGAAATCATGATGGCCAGTTATGCCATGGCTCATCTCAAACTTGATCTTACTCTCAGAGAAACAGGTTATCACAACCCAAACCAAGAACGCCTCTGAATATATCTGACAAATGCCTTAGAACAACAACACGAAGACGCTGAGACTCTCTTCGCCAGTTTTCT
>CALDZW010000135.1 GCA_937944175.1 uncultured Candidatus Altimarinota bacterium | reverse complement strand
AATGGTGCCAAGTGCGAGATTTGAACTTGCGACACAAGGATTTTCAGTCCTCTGCTCTACCCCTGAGCTAACCTGGCATGTTTACTTTGTAACAAAGCTTGTGTATTATATAAATTTTTTGGATTAATCAAATAGAATTTTCTATTTTTATAAAAACAGTGCTTTTAACTTGTAAAATAAGCTCTTTTTACTACTATTAGTAACATATTTTTTCTCCTAATTTTAGAAAGCATGACACATGTACAAGTGTGCCGTTGAAAGGCATGTAAATCAAATTTTTCAGAATATATTTTAAAACGTTTAGATGGTGACCAAAAGAGACTTGGTTTAAGAAATCTTGTAGTTGAAGAATCTATGTGTATGGGGATGTGTAAGAAATGACCAAATGTTGTAGTTGATGAAGATGTCATGAATTATGCAGAACCTGCTAAGGTATCTGAAAGAGTAATAAAATGACCACCAAAAATAAAGAAAAAATATAAAAAAAAAGGATAAAAAAATTGAGAAAATAAAAAAAGAGAGTAAATAAAAACAAGGGGCTAAAGACCCTTATTTGGAAGGAAGTATCATATGCTGTATCACAAAATATGATACTATAATATAAATTATATGTTAACAAGGTGCTTTAGCCCCTTGTGCGTTACTAAAAAAATAATGGAATTATATAACACACTCACAAGGAAAAAAGAAGAATTTAAACCGTTGAAGCAAGACGTTACAAAAGTATATTACTGTGGTCCAACAGTGTATAATTTTGCTCATATTGGGAATCTAAAAAATTATTGTGGAAATGATATTATTGTGAAATCATTAAAATTTTTGGGATACCCTGTGAAAACAGTAATGAATATCACTGATGTTGAAGATAAGATTATAAGAACAGCTATTGAAAGAGGAGAGTGAATTAAGGAATTTACTGAGTTCTATACGGAAGAATTTTTTAAAGACACGGCTAAGTTGTGAATAACTCAGGCTGATGTTATTGAACCAATTTCAAATATTATACCAGAGATGGTGAGAATGATAAATACTATGCTGAAAAGAGGCTTTGCTTATGAGGCTGAGGGAAGTGTCTATTTCAAAATTTCAGAATTCAAAAAATATGGAAAACTAGCAAACCTTGATTTTAAATGAATGAAGGAATCAGTCAGAATTGATAATGATGAATATGATAAAGAATCAGCATCAGACTTTGCTCTATGGAAATGATATGATAGTGAAAAAGATGGAGAAGTTTTTTGGGAAGAAGAGTTTGAACTCCCAGATGGAAAACAAAAATTAAAAGGAAGGCCAGGATGGCATATTGAATGTAGTGGGTGTGCTATGAAACATTTTTGACCACAAATAGATATTCATATGTGAGGAATAGATTTAGTGTTTCCTCATCATCAAAATGAAATTGCACAAACAGAAAGTTGTACTAGAAAACCTTTTTCTAAATATTGGCTTCATGGAGGACACTTGATGGTTGATGGGAAAAAAATGAGTAAAAGTCTTTGAAATTTTTATACACTCAGAGATATAGAAGAGAAATTTGTGTGAAAAGTATCTGAATCTGTATTATTTAGATCCATGAGACTCAGCTTTATTAATGGAAAATATAGAGATTCAGTAGAGTTTAACTTTGATAAACTTGAGTCACTATTTGCTACAATTTTTAAAAGTGATGAGACTCTAAAATCGCTTGGGAGATATAAACAAAGAGCAGAAGAAAAATGAATATCAAAAGAATTTAGAGAGCAGATGCAATGAGTAATGCAAGATTTTATTGCCTGCCTTGAAGATGATTTTAACATACCTGAAGCTATGGCTCTTTTCTTTTCATTCCAAAAATTTGTGAATTCTTGAATTGCAGAAAGTGCTTTTAGCCTTGAAGAATCTGAATCTATAATAGATATGTATGAGCAGTTAGATAGTGTGCTTTGAATTATGGATTTTGGGGTATTAGAAGAGTTATGAGAAGAGGAATTACCAGAAGAGATAAGTGCATTATTTAAGGCAAGACAACAAGCAAAATCAGAAAAAGATTTTGCCTCAGCTGACTCGTATCGTGATCAGCTTATGGAAAAGGGGTATAAGATTGTGGATGAAAGAGAAGGGAGTAGAGTTGAGAGTTTATAATACTAATTTTAAATGATAAAACATATATTATATAGAGAATTTCAGGTTATAGTGAGTAAGGATAGAATTAACTGAATCTTTACTATTTATATATAGTTCATTAATGTCTGCTATTTTAGTAATTCACAATTCACTTAATTTAGACATTTGAGTATCAGATGAAAGGATAGATATTGCAGAGTAGTGTTCATATAATGCATGACTAAGCTCTTGTATTTGTTCAGGAGACATTTGAGAATATTCTTGACTAGAGTATTTCTGAATATAACTTATTGCATCATTAGCTCTTGCTCTAGGGGTTTCATTTCTCATATTATCTATATTAAAATGTATTTATGTTTAAAAATATGAACTTAAGTCCTCTAGTCAATACTAAATATAAAACTGTTATTTTTGTAACGAAAGTGAAGAAATGATCATAGATTGAAAAAAAATATCTGAAGAAATATATACTCAGCTGAAGAAAGAAGTTGATGATATTGTTAATAGTAATAGGGTGTGAATGGATTCACACCCTACATTAGGAGCTATTTTAGTGTGAAACAACTCAGCCAGTCTTAAATACATTGCACAGAAAAGAAAATTCTCTAAACAGATCTGAATCTGATTTGAGCTTTTACAATTAGATGCAGATATTTCAGAAGATGAATTACTTCAAAATATTGAAAACTGGAATCAAGATGAGAATATCTCAGGGTATATCGTACAGCTTCCACTCCCAAAACAGATAGATTCAATAAAAATTATTGAGGCAATTGACCCAGCTAAGGATGTAGATGGGTTTCATCCTGTCAATCAAGGGAAGATTCTTATTTGAGATACTTCTGGACTGGTACCATGTACTCCTTCAGGGGTAATGAACATTCTAGAATATCAAGGTATCAGTTTATGAGGGAAGCAAGTAGTGGTAATAGGGAAGAGTAATATTGT
>CALDZW010000134.1 GCA_937944175.1 uncultured Candidatus Altimarinota bacterium | reverse complement strand
GTTACTATAATACATATATACATGTATTCAAAATATTATAACAACATAATTCTCCCTCATATCCTACAATGCTTGATCCAAAAACACAAGACAGATACTACAACTACATCCTCACGTATATTCAGATTATAACAACATCCTGAGAAGAACTAGAAAAAAGGTGCAAAAAATTACGATCTTGAAATATTAAAATAGGTAGAAAAGACTATATGTATTTTGCAACAAAGACCTGAGTCACACTCGTAAACAAAAACACAACTCTAGAGCTTACTTTTGTTTTTAACACAGAAGAATGATCAACCTATTTTGAAACAGAGCATCTCCACAGTTTCATAGAGTCAGACCTTAATGTATCAGGTTTATGAAGATATTTCACACCAAATAAAGTGGCCAGAGCTGAGCTGTATAATCAATGTTTAGAAGAGCTTTTGAAACAAGATACTATTCAAAAGAAAGATGGGGGATTTGTTATTTTAAATGAAGAAGAGTATTAATATATAATATTCTCTAGTAAACTTTTGCTGGATTATTATTTTTGTGTGATTTGGTTATTTTGTAATTCATACTTTTCATTGTTCAAACCTGTAGCCTTTTGCTTTTAAAACTACATATAAAATTGATATGATAACTGTATTATATAAAAAGTTCCATGAAAGTGATTCAGTTCAAAAAATTCTATTTAATAATCCAAAAAATAAAAACCATATTGATGTTATGAATATCAAAACAAAGATATGTCCAGATATTTTTTGTAAACCATTTTCACTTAACTCTTCTGATTCATAAGAAAGTACAAGGAACAAAACAAAAAACCAAAATAAATTAACAGCTAAAAACGTGATAAGTCACATTTTTAAGTTAGTTAATCAAAAATGACTCTTAAAGTCCTGTATTTCATAAATATTATTCTGAATACCTTTATGTCTTTCATCTAATATTTTACTCATTTCTTCTGATAGTTTTTGCTCCCTCAACTGTTCAATGGTATTCAAAGACTCAAAATTCATTTGATATAAAAAATTACTTGAGAAGGAAAAATATATATTTATTAGTAAAATTCATGATATCAGCCACATGATAACTAAAATTTTACTAAACTTTGTCATTCAACTTGAATTAATGAAGTTAAATGAATCAGTAATAAATTTCATATATTTGAAAAAACAATTAAATATTCAATCACTTAACTCAGTCTAACTTTGGTGTTGGCGCCTTCCAACTTGTTGCATGCTGAACAACTCATTCATAATAACTCATCACCATTTCTTCTATCATTGCTATGAATATTTTTTCACTTGAAAATTTAGCTCAGAAGTCTTTTAAATAAACAAAGTAAAACTCTGAAATATCTTTTCATATTGTAAGTTCTGAAAGTTCTTCTAAATCTGAAACTTTTACTTTTACATTATCTTTGGCAAACTTTACATTAGTTTCAAGCCACACATCTCATTCAATTTTCTTGAAGATTTCTCACTTCTTCAATTTACATTTTTCAAATTGATTTCATGCCCATGTTATTTTAGCTTTTGTTCATTTTGTTAATGGTGGAATTACCTTCACAGACATTGAAACTGACTTTCTTTCAAAGTCACAAATAATTTTAATATCTGATACTGAATTTTTTACACTGAGAGTTCATTTTATGCAGTTATTTTTTATGAGACTTTTCACTTCATTACTCAGACTATCTTTTGATTTTTGTGATGATTTCACAAGAATTCATAGCTTATTACTTAAAAGTAGGGCTAAGCTCTTTTCTTCTTCTCTCCAACTGAGAATACTATCACTGATACATGAGTCAGAAATTTTTAATGCTTTCTTTGCTTGTATACTACTTACAAGATCTTTCCATCAAGCTCTCATCTTAGTGTATTTAGATACTCCTGAAAGTGGACTTTCCATATAAAAAAGAAATTCTTTCATAATTTCTATCTGATCAGCATCTTTAATATTATTCTCATTCTTGAAAAGAAGCAACTGTCACTTTGTTAAAATATCAACCCATGAAAAATGTACTAAGTTAATATTTTTAGGAACTTTTATATCTATTGGGGAATGAGTACTATCAGGGACAAATTGATTAGAAACTGTAACAATTTTGCTAATTCCTAATTTCTTTGCAACATTAACATATTTTGAAATTTGTACCTTATCTATTAAGTTATTTTTGTTCTTCATTTCAAAGAAAATTGCATCAACAATTTTTCATTTCACTACCACAATAATAAATCAATCAATACGGGATGAATTATCTATTTCTGGAAAACTTGATTCAGTGTAATAATATACTTGTCCATTATTTACAACTTTGAAGCTTTTGAAAAGGTTTTGTTTGAATTCACGAACTAATCTCATTGTTGTTAAAAATATTGACGTCAGAGCCATCTCATCTCATGTTTTCAATACAGGAATAAGTCGTGCTGGTTGAACCTGAATTTGTCATGATTCAATAAAATCATCAAAGTCTTCTTTCTTTAAACCTACTATTTTTGTGAGCTTTTTCTTAAGCATGGAGAAAAAATTAGATTATATTCATCTATATGATATTCTTTCTAGTATTTAAAGCAATTTTTAAAGCTCACAGAATTGTAATGATATCTATATTTAATATACTTTAAATAATTTATTAATGAGTAATCAATATGAACAAACAAAAACTAACCATATTAACAAAAACCTCTGAGGCATATAATCTATGAAAACTAGAGACAACTCCAGAGAGAGTTTTTGGTGGATTATTGCATGAGATGTGGAAAATCACTACGAGTAGTTGAGTGTATGCAGTAAAGCTTTTGAATCCTGAGATTATGAAAAGGGATGAAGCATATGGAAACTTTGTGTTCAGTGAAAAAGTTTCAAATATTGCTAAGGAGAATGGTATTCCTGCAATCGTGGCATTACAAAATAATGATAAGGTTTTAGAAAAAATAGATGATAGCTATGTCATGGTTTTTCCATGGTTTGAGTGAACAACTCTTAGTACTGCTTCTGCTTGAAAAGATGCTTGTTATGCAATTGGATGAATCCTCGCTCACATTCATAACTTGTGAATTGAAACAACTGATGCTACTCCTCATTGAAAAATGGAGATTAATGGTGAGTATTTAGAAACATTAGAAAATGAGTTTAGTGGTTTTTCAGAAATAATACAAGAGCTAGCAAGTAAATATAATGATAGTGTGTCTGTTCTGAATAGTGATGTAGTTATTAGTCATGGAGACATTGATCAAAAGAATGTCTTGTGGAATGAGGGGAAGCCTGTGATAATTGACTGGGAAGCTTCATGACCGGTTAACCCAATGGTTGAATTATTGACTGCTTGATTATACTGGTGAGGAATAGTTGATTGACATGTTGATGAGGTTTCTTTCAAATGAGTAATTACATGATATTCTCAAGTCAGAGATATTGATTATACTCACTGTGAGAAACACTTATATGGTTGTGTGTGATTTGTTGGGTGGTTGATGTATAATATTGAACGTTCTCTAGAAAGTACAAATGATAAAGCATTGGTCCTAGCAAAAGAGGAGATTGTAAAAACTGTAGAAGTGATCAAAGTCTTTCATGAGAACTTTGAAAAATATGTAGGGTGGATTTGAGAGACTCAGAAGAGTTAATATATTTGTTATCAAAGAACAATGACTACAAAAATTACTTATACTAATATAAGACCAAACTTAGTGGTATCTAATCTAGAAAAATCTCTAAAATTTTATAGAGATTTACTAGATTTCAATGTTGAAACAACAATGGGAGAACCTACAAACTTTGCAATTATTTCAAAGGATGGAGCATCAATGTCACTTGTTGTACATGATGATGTGTATGATGTTGGTTGAGCTTGAGTGAATATGTACATTGATGTTGTTAATGTTGAAGATCTTTATGAACATTGTAAAAGCTCTGGTATTAAAATCTCATATGATTTAGCTACTCATCCATGGGGTATGAAAGATTTTACAATGGTAGATCCAGATGGTCATCAAATTGCTTTTGGAGAAAGACAGTAATATTCATAGATACTTATTAGCTATCAAGATTATATTGAATTATCTTTTTGCAGCTGAGTTACATAGCTCCCAGAGTTTGAATAATGCGATTTGAAAGATTTAATCATCTATCAGACAGATTCTCTTTATTATTATAAACTTCGTTAAATTATTGCAGAAAAATTAGATGCATCAAAGTGACATCATTAAGATAAGTTTACACTTCAATTATACAAAACTTTTCAGGAGTGTATTCTCTTCCTCTTCTCAAATAAACCTCCACTTACCACTCTCTATATCAAGCCCTACACTTCATATACTCATCCTAGTTAAACTGACTACTTTTAAAGGTGTCCCAAACTTTGGGTCTTTCATAGCTCCAAACAAACGCCTAATGTGTCTATTTTTTCACTCGTCAATTTGTACTCTCAGCTTTGTTTTAGCTCATCACTTCCCTATTTTATGAATAGATAATGCTTTCAGGAGTCAATGAGGACTTTCTACTCATGAGAGAGCTTTTGAAATATGCTCTTTTGTTACGTGTCCTCTGACCCATATCTCATATATCTTTACACAACCTCAGGGAGTGGTTAAGTAATTTCCTATCTTCCCATTTCTTGTAAATAATAACAATCCCTTAGACTCCAAATCAAGTCTTCCAATTGGCATCCATCATTGATCAAAAACCCAACCAGGCAAAAGATCATACACAGTTTTGCGTCACTTTTCATCAGAGCGCGTTACTACATATCCCTTTGGTTTATTAAGGGCTAAAAGATTTTGTGAGTTAGCTAATGAATTCATAGTATCAGTAAGAAAAAGAGTTTATGTTTTTTTCTCTGGAGAATACCAAAAAAAGTTAGTTTTTCTATAATATTTTGCATCTATCTTATGTTGTATAGTTTTATGAAATTCTGGAAGTTTAGACCAATGAAGTGAGCCTTTAAGATGATGAGCAGTATGATATCCAAGATTTCCTGTAAGCAGATTATACCATCATTGAGTAATATTATATGAAGATTTATATGGGTCATCACTTTCCAGTCAGCTATGATGATGGTAGGTCAAGTATATAGTTATTAATACACTCGTAATCATAGGAACTAAAAAAAGTACTATACCTTGTAGAGGCTGAAAAATAATAAGGCTTATGACTATAAATGCTTGTATAATCATCATGTATAAAAAATATCTTTGTATCTTTTTGTGCTTGTTTCATACAATCCAGCTTCTATATGCTGATGTAAGCGAAACTACCCCTGTATATTCAAGTGGATTATATCTCTTTCATTTAGGAGATTTCCAAGCTGACTCATCTTTTGTTTGGTCTTGATAGTGAGGGTGATGTCACAGGTTGTGATGTAAAACCCACCCATACCCAGTTATCCCTGTTTGAAGTGAGTACATAACTTCAAGCAATCTATTCATAATTGGTACTGAAAAAGTCTGGACATGTTGATGGTGATGGTTCCATGGAGAAATATAGCCTTTTGAAATGATTGAAAAGATACAATAACAAAATAATCCTATTCAGGACAATCATATAATATACATATATATATCCAGAAAAAAAAGAGTAGTAAAAATAGATATAGGAATAATGTCTGCTGTATATTTAAACACAAGTATTATATTAGTATGATAAATTATTACTTTTCTTGTGAGTACCAAAGGAAGTTATATTTTTTGTAATATTTTTTCTCTATTTTGTGCTCAATAGTTTTATGAAACTCTGGGAGTTTTGACCAATGTAGTGATCCCTTTAAATGATGTGCTGTATGATATCATAAATTTCCAGTGAGAAAATTATACCGTGGCTCAATAATATTGTATGAAGATTGATAAGGATCATCACTTTCCAGTCAACTATGATGGTGATAGGTAGTATATACAGTTACAAGTAAGCTTGTTATCATTGGAAGAAAGAAAATTATCACTCATTGAAGAGGTTGAAGTATTATCAGAATAGCTAATAAGATTGCTTGAATACAACACATAAAAAGAAAATACTTTTGAATATTTTTATGCTTACTTCCAACAATCCAAGATCTATAATAAGCTGTAATAGAAACTACCCATGTATACATAAGAGGATGGTATCTCTTTCATTTAGGTGATTGCCAAGCTGACTCATCTTTTTTCTGGTCTTGATAGTGAGCATGGTGTCAAAGATTATGATGTAATACCCAGCCATATCATACTACTCCTGTTTGAAATCAATACATAACCTCAAGCAATCTATTCAGAATTGGAAGACAAAATGTCTGCACATGTTGATGATGATGATTCCAGGCAGCAATAAATCCTTTTGTTATAATTGAAAAGATACTATAGATAATAAGTGATGTTCAAGAAAGTCATATGACATACATATAAACATCTAATACAAACAAAGAGATGAATACAAATACTGGTATAATATCTGATGTATATTTAAAAAAAAACATTGTAATAATTTAGAAAAATAATGATAGTTATCATTCTCCTTGAGAATATCCCCACATAGTATATTTTTTGTAATACTTATTTTCTATTTTATCTGCTATAATTTCATGAAATGCTGGAAGCTTAGACCAGTGAAGTGAGGGTTTGATATGATGAGCCGTATGATATCATAGGTTTCCTGTAAGAATATTATACCGTGGCACTGTTATATTATATGAAGATTTATATGGATCATCCTGTTCTAGACCGCTATGATGATCATATGTCCCATAGGCTGTAAGAAACAGGCTTGTTATCATAGGAATAACAAATAAGACTATTCCTTGCAATGGCTGAAGAACAATAAGAATTGAAAGTATAAAAATTTGAATAAAACACATATTTAGAAAATATTTTCTTGTTTTTTTATGTTTCTTTGCAACATTCAGCATTCTATAATAAGCTGTAATTCAAATGATCCATGAGTACATAAATGCTCAATACCTTTTTCACTGAGGAGATTTCCATGCTGATTCATCTTTTGACTGATCTTGATAATGTGCATGGTGTCATAAATTATGATGTAATACCCATCAATATCATACTGCACCAGTTTGAAGGCCATACATTATTTCTATTGCTCTATTTAGAATGGGGAGGGAAAATGTATTTACATGCTGATGATGATGATTCCATGCAGATATATATCATTTTGAAACTATTGAGAATACTAAATATAATGCAAGAAATATTCCAGAAATTCAAACAATATATAGATAAATATCAAATATAAAAAGAGATATAATAATAGTGATTGGTTTAATATCTACCTGTTGTTTAAAAAAAGACATTATGTAATTTTTTATGAGTATTGTTTGTAGTTTATAAAAAAATATGATTACAACAAAAAATAATATCCTATTTTGAAAAATACTTTAGTTATGAAAATAGCTTACATTTTTAATTTTTTTCAAAGCTTATAAAATAATCCTCTTCTATCTTCTCAATAAAGGCTTTTTTATCTTTCTTACTTTCCTCAATTCTTGAATCAACATTCATATCAGCATGAAATTCTCTCATATACTGATCACTCCATAGAACCATTTCTAATATTGTTGGAATCAGTCCAATTCCCTTTTCACTTAGTTTATAAATATTTGTTTTTTTATTCTCTGATGATTTATTTTTTGTGATAATTTTATACTCTTCTAATTTTTTCAGCCTTGCTGATAAAATATTTGATGCAATTCCCTCTCAATCTTGTGAAAAATCTTTAAAGGTTTTCATTCATTCAAGAAGCATTTGTTTAATAATAACAATAGTCCACTTATCACCTAAAATATCAACAGCAGAAGTTATTGGACAATTACAACGAAATTTGTCTCCCATATATAATAAAGATAACAGTTAAATAAAAAATCTATTTTACTTGCTTTTCACAAGTAAAGATATACTATTTACTTGCATATTACAAGTAATTATATGCTTTTTTTTAAATAATAATAATAAATTATAATATTTCTAGATTATGATAAAAGAATTTCTCTGAATTGCACCACAAATTGAAACTGATGGTTCATACAAACCTTCAAAAGTTGCCCTAAAATTGGCAACATCTAATAAAACTGATTTTGAGCATATTGTTTATGAAAAGTATACTGGAAAAAGATCAAAGATTCTAGTTATTTTTACAGAAGAAAAAAACATGAAGATGAAGAATGGGAAAGAATTCTCTACTGGTAATCATCCAGTTGAAGCTCTTCTCCCAATGATTCATCTACAAAATGCCTGATTTAATTTTGAAATAGTTACACCAACCGGAAAGCCAGTGGTATTTGAAATGTGGGCATTTCCAAAAGAAGATGAACATGTGAATAATATTTACAATGAATATAAAACAAACTTTGAACAACCAAAAAGTTTGCAAGATTTTATAGATAATTCCCTGGGTAATACAGAAGAATATATAGCTGTTTTTGTCCCTTGATGACATGGGTCAATACTTGGAATTCCTGAAGATAAAAATGTATCAAAAATTCTTAATTGGGCACACAAAAATGATCTATTTACTATCAGTCTTTGTCATGGTCCTTCATGTTTTTTATCTACTACATTAGATAATCAAAGTTTTTTATATGATTGATATGATATGGCAGTATTTCCAGACTCTGTAGATAACTTTACGCCACTTATATGATACCTCCCAGGGAAAATGCCTTTTGGTCTGAGTGAAAAATTACAAAGTCTTTGAGCAAACATTATTAATTCTAAAGCAGATAAGACAGTCTGCCTTGATAGAAAGCTGATTACAGGAGCAAGTCCTCAGGCTTCTAATGAACTTGGAAAACTAGCAGCGACTACTTTATTGCATTCAATGCCTAAATAATATTATTAATAAAAAATTATGAGCTCCCAAAATACACTCACAAAAATTAATCTCTATGATAAGCTCAATGCTTGATTTGTAAGTCTCATTACACCTGAAATACCTTGATTAAAACAACTAAGAAAAGAAAATAACTATGATCCTCAAGTACCTACTTTTGATCAACCGCATGAAATGCCACTTGAATATGTTAATATAGAAGGTGTAAAAATCAGAATTGCAAAATCAATTTTAGGTACGACTAACCCTACTATTATTTTATTATCAACTTTTCCACATAGCATTCTTTCTTACTCACCTATTTGGGAGATCTTAAAATCAGACTTCAACATATATGCTTATGATATGCCTGGTTTTGGTAGAAGTGAAACAAGTGTGGAATTCATGTCATTTGATTTTCAAGGAGATTTTTTACACTCATTTTTACAACACTTTAATGTAAAAAATCCTCATATTGTGGCTCCTGATGTAGCCATGCCAACTGCAATCAGCTATGTGAGTAGTCATAAAAATGATGTCCAATCCCTTATGATTGGTGATGGACCTGCTATTCTTCCTGGATCAAATTCAAGTATTATTAAAAAAATGACTCAGTCTGCTTTTTGGAGAAATATGTTTGTAATTGCATGAAGTTGAGCACTCATTGAATCAGGAAATAATCTTTGTAATATCAAATATGTTCCAAATAAGTATGAAATCTCTGATTTTAAGGAATCATATAAATGAAAGGTGAGAAATACTATGAAATGGTTTCAGAAATATGAAAAAGATCTCCCAGCTATTAATACTATGCTTAGTGAAATAACAATTCCTACAAAAGTATTTTGGTGAAAGTATGATGCGATTATATTCTCAGATGATGCAAATACGATACATAAAAAAATACCAAACAGTGAACTAGAAATTTTTGAAAACAGTGGACATTTTGTGTATCAAGACCAGTATGAAAATTTTGCCCAGATGGTATATACTTTTGTGAATAAAAATTCTTAAGTCTTTACTGTATAAAATAGATACAGAACTTTACTGTACATTTAGTTAAGAGCAGTAGGCATATTTATGATTTTTCTGAATTATCAATATGAGACATTTTTACATTTATAAGGAAAATTGTTGTAATCAATGACATAACAATCATAGTAAAAAATATAACTCCTATTCATTGTTTTGTAAGATCTGTGGCAAGATACATTGTAGTAAATGAAACAATCCATCATGCTACTTGAGCTATTTCTTTGAATGTATTAAATTCAACTGTGTATTTTTCATAATTCTTTATTGAATGAAGGGAATTAGTAGTAATCACTGAATAGGGAATTGAGTATAGTGTCAGGGAAGCAGTAATAAGAGCTGAAAAAGCCAAAATTAATGAGTACTGAGATGTAAACAGAAGACCAAGCACTGATATTATAAAACATCAACAAAATACTTTTAGCGATGTAGCATAGTGGTGGTAATTAATGAACTTCCCAAAAATATACATAAGTGCAATGCTTCAAATGGAAAGACCTGAAAGAGAAAAACCTAGCTGAATATCACTTTGAGTTTCAGCATAAATCAAGAGGGGAAGGAGAATTTCTAGAAGAGGAGTAGAAAATGCTATAGTAAAGAAAAATGAAGCTAGGAGAGCATAGAGTACTTTTTTTTCATTTTTCACTTTTTTTATAAATTTTCTAAATTTTGTTTTTCAAATGGTAGGTTGAATATTCACATCTCATATGAAAAATGAAACTGCTAAAAGAAAAATTCAGAAATACAAAGCTCTCTCAATATCATAAAATCATACTATCATTCATATAATAGCAGGAAAGAGAATCTTACCAGTCACCTTTAATGCTTTTTTTGTTCATTCAAAATTTCCTCTGTTTCAGAAATTTGTTAGTTCAAACTGATTAATATTATAATTAGCATAATAAATTCAAACGAAAAGTCACATTATCGCACTAATAAGATATATATGATCAATAATAGCTCAATCTATTAATATCATAGCTCCATATAAGATACTAGTTCACAAAAAAACTACACGATCGATTATTTTTCTAAATCATGCTTTTACTATCCTAGCGACTCACACAAATCAAATTATTTGAGCAATCACTAGAGTAATATTAAATCCTGCAAGGAGTTGGAGGTCTCAAGTTTCTTTCCATAAATGGATATTAACAAACACCATAAAAACCCCTCGTGCTCATTTATACAACATAGTTGCTACAAGAAGTCTTATTGACTCTTTTGCAATTTTCTTAGAAAAATCCATTATTTTCACATACTACCAAGTATTTCTTCTCGTTTTTCATCTGATGAATCTTTTATACTATTAAATAGTTGAAAATCAGTTGTTTTGATTCCACAAAACCCAAGAATTGCACGTGTTATATACCACTTTAAATTAATTCCTAGAATAAAAGGAATCTTGAGAATAAATCATGGACCATCACACAAGCAGTAAACTTTTGCAGTTTTTCAAGTAAGGAGTTTATTTGGCATGTTTTTTCCTTCAATAAATTTGAATGCAAAACCTGAAGAGAAGTTTGTATCAAAATAATTTTTTAAAATAGCTGGCATACTCCCCCACCATACTGGAAAGAAAAATACGAGTTCATCTGCCCAGGCAATCTTTTCTTGATTTAGATTTCTTAGATTTTCACCTGGGTGTTTTGACATAATAAGCTGCTCCTTACTCTCATACCTGAGATATTCTTGTGTTTCATCATACAAATCTACTACCTTACATTCATTTCCACAATTCTTTTGATATGATTCAGCCAATGCATGAGTAAAACTTGTTTTACTCGGATTCGCTATAATTATTAGTGTTTTCATAATATCAGTAGTTATAAATAAAATATATTTTAGGAGTGATTATTCTTCTGGTTGTACAGTCTTTTGTAAAAAAGCTAGTGCATTCATTAAATCAAGCTCAGAAGTCACCTCATTAGCATATTCAATATATTCTATCTTGTTTTCTTCATCAACAATCATTATGGCACGAGTCAGCAATCAATAATCTTCTAAGAATAATCAATTTTGTTTTCAAAACTCTCTTGTACGAGCATCACTAAATACCTGCAAATTATTAATACTATTAGCAGCACAAAATCTCTGCAAAGCAAAAGGGGTATCATTAGAAATAACTACGAAATCAACATTTGGGAATTCTTTTGCAGCAAATTCTAATTGCTTTGTCTGCATAGTACACACTGGTGTATCCAAAGAAGGGACTGTTTCAACAAGCTTATATCATTTAAAATCACCTAGCATCCCTACTCACACCTTATCAAAATAGTCGGCTTTAGCATCAAGTGGTACATCTATTAGAATATCTCACACTTCTAGTTTTTTTCATGAAAGCTTCTTTTCTTCTCCATTTACAGTAATTGCTCAAGAATTTGAAACCTCAGTTACTGATTCAGGAATAGTAAATTCCATCCCAAGAGGAAGTGTTTCTTCTTCTTCAACTGAATGCTGAGAATTGTTATTACAGCTTATAAGTAGTAATAAACTTATTGTTAATAGTATTATTGTTTTCATCTTTTTTTTTTATAAAATATTTTTCTACTCTTCTTCATCTCAATCTTCAAGCATGAGTTTTTCTCATCAAGGAAGTTCCTGTCACATGAGACTTTCTAGTTCTCCATACATCCCCGTTACTGCAAAAGTAGCACGTTCTAGATCTTTTTCTCTTTTCTTCCAATTACGCTCCATAGCTCTGCGTTCAGCATCAATTCAGGCTTTCAAATTAGAAAATACATCCACCATCATATTCATTTTAGAACCAAATTCTTCACTTGATAGGTATTTGTAGAGCATCTCCATTTTGGCATCTTTTCATTCTAGAGATTTTTCAGTCTTGTAAATTAATACTAGCCTTTCTCTGAGAATAGTAGCTACCTGAATAGCAAACTGAGGGGTACAGACCATAATATCATCAAGCATTCCAAAGTTTACAATTCCCTTAGGAAGAACAGTAGTTACAAGAATAGCTATAGATCCTCCTACTTTTAGTTTATCATCTTTAAGTTTCATCACCCATGAATCTTGCCATGATTTTGTGTTTTTAGATTCCCAAACAATAATCCCTGTCTGTTGTCCCAAATTATTGTTAACTGTTTGAATCAAATCTGCTCACTTAATCCCTGTTGGAACATCTGCTATTTGATCGATTGCAAAAGCTGATTCTAATGATTGTTTCAAGTCATCTTCTTGAATATCTCATTGAATCTGCTGACTCCCCTGCTCTGACTTTCTTTTAAGATCATCAATTGTCTTTTTCATCTGTTCTTGCTGCTTGAGCATTTCCAGTTCTTTTTTTCTGTTTTCTTCTTGAATAGTTTTCATCTTTTCATCTAGCTCTTTTTGAGATCTTTCTTCTAAACCTTTTGTAACATTTTCTTCTATTTTCTTTCTCTCATCTCATAGTTTTTTCTCCATTTCCAGTTCAAAATTTTTCTCCTTATCTTCTAATTCTCTTGATTTTTTAAGCATTTCAAGTTCTAACTTTTTTGAATTTTGCTTTTCTTGTTCTGCAATTTTTAGTTGCTCTTGCATATCTTTCATTTCAAGGTCAACCTTCTTTCTCTCCTTATCCGCCTGTTCTTCTGCAAACTTCTTTGCCTTTTCCCTCATTTCTTCTGTTTTCTCTTCCAACTGCTTATCAAAAATACGCTTCTGTTTTTCTTGTTCAGATTTTAGTTTCTGTTCTTGTTGCAGCAATAAATCAGAATACTTCTTATCAGCTAGCTTATCTAAG
>CALDZW010000133.1 GCA_937944175.1 uncultured Candidatus Altimarinota bacterium | reverse complement strand
TAATGAAGATGTATGGGGAGATAAAAAACTTGCATACAAAATCAATGGTCAAGAAAGAGGATATTATGTACTCTATACTGTTGAACTAGATGGGACAAAAATTAGTCCAATGTCAAAAGAACTCAATCTCAATAGAAGTATCTGGAGATATATGTTTTCAAAAATTGAAGACTAAAAAAATATCTTACAATATACTTAATTCATAAAATAGCATCTCAATGAGAACAGTTAATAAAGTGATAATTATTGGTAATATCACAAGAGACCCAATGATAAAAACTACTGAATGAAATAAAAAAATAGCACTTTTTACAATAGCTACAAATAGATATTATAAAACTGCTGATTGAGAAAATAAATCTGAATCAGAATTTCATAATTGTGTTGCTTGGTGAGCACTAGCTGAAAGAGTTGAAAAATACTTAGTAAAATGAAAACTTGTATATGCTGAATGAAGACTCAAAACAAGAATCATTGAAAAAGAAGATTGAGATAAACTCCATAAAACTGAAGTAGTAGTAGGAAACATTATTTTTCTTAATAAAAGAGGAGACTTTGAAGATAACTCTAGCTCATCTGATGGGTCAGATTTTGATGCTATTGATGCAGAAATAAATGATGATAGATTTTAAATCTATTTCTTCTTCTTTCTTCACATAATTTTAATGGAACTATGAGGAGAAGGTATTCATTCATATAAAAAATATTACTAACACATAAACTATGACTAAAACAGCATGTCCACTAGAAGGACAAAATATAGATTACAAAAATGTAGAACTCTTAAAAAAATATATTACAAAATTTGGAAAAATTGTACCAAGATATTACTCATGAGTCTGTCTAAAAAATCAAAAAAAACTTTCTAAAGCAATCAAGAGAGCAAGAATGATGGCTCTTATTCCTTTTGTAAAGAAATTTGATCCAAATTTTGAAGGGTAGAATTAGATAAAACATAAATAAAATAGCGTATGAATGCATTCATATGCTATTTTATTTATGAGTATTATTTTATTTACAAAACATTGAATTAACTTCGTCCAGTCAATTTTTTTTGTTTATTTTACAGCTTGTACTATTTTTTTATACTAAATAGTACATAAGCATCAATAATGCTTATTATTTACTTTTATAATGTCAATAAAATTTATGAATACTTTCATGAAAAAAGCCCTTTCTATTACTGTAATTCTTTGTATCTTTAGTCAATGATTAGTACATACTTTTGCAAACATTGATACTGTTAAAGTACAACTTGACTCTGTAGAAATGGAACTCCAATCAAGCATCAATAAAGCTGATATCATTATACAAAAAGTTGATGTGTATATGAATAAAACTACTCTAGAACAAAGAAATGTTCTTGATAGAAAGCTTTCAATTTTAAAAAATAAAATTGAATCAAAATCAATCATGACTGAAAAAGAAAAGAATATTCTGCTTCTCATTGACTATCTTCAATTGAAAATTTCTTATAAAAATATAATGGAAGCTCCTGATAAAAATAATTTATTGGCAGAATATAATATGTCTCTCTCTGACTCAGAAAATCAAAAATTTAATTCAGAAATGGTTCAACTTCAAAAAAATCTTCTTAATTCATGAATACACTCATTAGAGAATATTCTATGAGACTTTGAAGAGCTCACAAATATTGAGGAAGCTTGAGATTTCTCAATGAAATTGGATGTTGACCATGAAATGGTCTGAAAAATTAAAACCATCTTTGAGCTTGAAGGCTATACAGCTACTACTTCAGGATTTGACTCCCAGCTTAAATGAAATATGAGAGCACTCATTGATTCTGCTCCACAGTGACAAGAGGCTATAAAATTTGAAATGAAGGCATTTATTGATTTTATTTCAAAAGATCAAAATATCTACCTATTAATGAATAAATTCAGTATTCTGAGTGAGGAGTGAGTAGATGAAATGAAAGCTTTTATAGAAAAAGTAAAACAGGTGGCTCAAACAAATAAATACATTCATATGCCTAATGACCAATGAGCGGATTTTATAGCTCTTATGAGATGACTCTCTCCTCAATCACTTAGCAGCGAAGGAAACAAGATTATGTCAGAGCCCATGTTTAGAGCTTATAAAAAGCAAGGAAATAAATACTCAATAGTCCCAACTCTCTATGCTTGTAGTACTATTAAAGAATTAGCTCAAAAATTTGACCCTTTCTTTGGAGAAGACTGTACTGAATGACAATATCAAGATTTCCTATGAGACTTAGCTGAGGCATGATTTGAAATGTATCTTGATATATGAACAATAGATAATACTTTATGATTCTCAGTTGCTTCAATAGACAATATTGATTCTATGAATGGAAGTATTACCTTTAATGATACCTCTCTTGAATGAATGACACTTGTTGTCGTTCCAAATCAACAACAAGCACCAGGAGAAGGATTAGATATACAATATAGTAAAAATTGATCTCTCAATATTAATATGACTGCAGATTGATGAGATACCCAAATGGTTTTAGAATCTCTACTTGATGGAAATAATCTGTTTTCATCTATTGACATGTCTATGAAGTCAGATGGTATGAGTGGATCAATGAATCTTAAAGATAATATAATATCTTGATCATACAGCATTGGTTCTGAATATGAAAAAATGGTCTGAAATATCTCATGATCAACTCAAAAAGATAACTCTATCAAAACTTTCAACATTACCAATCAATTTGTTTGAAATGATACTGATAACACCACTAAATTAGAATATAATATGTGAAGTTTGATTATTACTAATGCATATCTCAGTAATTCTTTAAAGTCAGATCTGATGTTCACATCAAAATGGAATAATGAAACCATTATTGGATGAGAACTTGATATTACAATACAGCAAAAAGAAGTGTCATTTAATGAAGAAACGTATGACAGAGAATGGGTAGGAGATTTCAAAGATGTTTTTGTACACAATGTTTCTCTTGTAAATAATAGAATATCATGAGAAACTAACGTATATCAATGAGATAATGAAATGCTGTCAATTAAACATTGATGAACATATAAAAAAGATATGCTAGAATTCAATAACTCTTTTTCAATTACTGGTCTGTGAATGATGATATGAAGCCAAGAAGCAATAAACTGAAACCTCAATATCAGAGTTGATACTATGTGAAACAATAATAATGGAAATATCTTTCTTAATGTTTTGATTGATTCAAAAGAAGCACTAGAACTAGAGATTGATAATACTGGAACCAGAGTTTATAGAAAGATCACGATAGAAAAACCTAACGATAATCAAATTATTCCTCTTGAAGAAGTTTTTGAAAATCCTGCTTATTAATTAATATCACTTGTAGGAGAGGAAGAGAAAAAACCTCACAAAAAAAGCTAAGAAATTAATTTCTTAGCTTTTTTATTATGGACATATCAGAAAGTTATGCTCTCTGATTATTATTTCAAGCAAAGGGACTATTGTTAGTCCTTTTGTTTTGAAATATCTTATATAGATTAAGGCTTTTAATCTTATAATTATTGTGCTACTTTGTTAGCTTCTATAAAGTTATTAACAAATGTACTTACAAGTGGTGCTGGTCTATTAAAATCAGAATCACTACGTACATACTCTAATCATGTTTCAATAACTCAAGCATTTGTTAGCTTCATGTATGTTCTATTCTGTATAAGTTTAGAATCATTTCATGAAAGAATTCATTTTACTGTTAATCTGTTTGTAGAGTTTGGTGTACTTTCATCTTCTGGAAGAATCTCTCAACCAATTGAATGGAATGTTCCCTCTATCTCTGTAACAACGTCTTTAATAGTAATATTTCATCCTGCTACAATAAATCATA
>CALDZW010000132.1 GCA_937944175.1 uncultured Candidatus Altimarinota bacterium | reverse complement strand
ATTGTTACTTGTTTCTTAAGCTAAATAACTATAATAAGTATCATCTCTCTTTTAGTTCCACTACACTTTTATGACTGCAGTTCACTCACTGGTATAATCTCTTTTCTCTTACATCTACTTTTCATTTTTTTCTCTTTTCTTCTTCACTACGTGATATTTTTCTAATATTTCACTATATTTTTCCAATATATTCTCTCTTTTTCTAGAGAATTTTTCTAAATACCAATTTCAAAGCACTGCTGCAGTTGATATATAGAGCGTGACAGAAAATAGTATATATATAGCCAAACACAATCTAGAAACATCTGTTGTAGGGACTAAATCTCAATATCATACTGTAGTCACCGTAGTTACTGAAAAATAAAAGCTTTGTATATAGGTCCAATCTTCAAGGTATTTAAACATAAATGTCCCTATAATCAAAATGACTATAAAGGTAAACACTACAATTGAAATGTGTAATTGGTAATTACGGCTATCCATTTACGAAAATCAATAATAAACTTATGAGTATATTAACATGCTTTCATTAAATAGTGAAGTATTTTATATTGACTGTATTCTATTTTGTGTTTTGAAAAAATCCATCCCCCTTCAGGTACTTCCTTTGAAAAAAAGAGTACTTCTTGTAGTGAAATGAAAAGAAGGGAGGGATTATAAGTTGGTGGTATTAAAAGTATATTGTTCGTTCTCGAACACAATGTTTCCATCAATACTAATAGTATCAACGTGTGGAAAAATATCAATATGATAGCGTTGAGATACTGATTTATGTATTTTTTTTCTATAAATTTGGTGTTTCTTACCAAGTGACATATGGAATCACGTTACTCTCTCATACGCACCTATATCACTGAGCTGTTTCTCTTTTGAGATACCTCTATTCATACCAAAACCTAATTCTCTCACAAACACTTCTCCATCTTCTGAAGCGGCAATTTTATCAAGAAGCGCTCTAAATTGTTCTGGGCAATTTGGATCTGTACAAGTCAATTTAGATTCAACTACTTCAACCAAAAATGGTTCAACAAATACTACTTGAAAGTTTTCATCAGGAAATGCAAAGATAGTAAATTTTCCATTCACTCTATCAAAATCTTTTGCCTCAGTAAAATTCTCTCCTATTGGAAAATTCCCTCATCTATATTTTCAAGAAAAATCTCACGTGTTTCTTTTAATATCTTCGAATCATCACTCTACTCTTAGTGTGTTACCATCATGAGTTTTCATTTCAAGAATATCAGCGTCTTGAGCAATATTATGAAACCAATCTGATAGTGCCTCATAATATGGAGTATGGTACGAGATAGAATCAATATAATTTTCCATTTGATCGTCATGAATGTATCCAAGATGCGCGTGCTCAAGACATCCAACTCAGGCATTTTTTAAATTCAAACGTATTCTAAAACCATCTAATCTAAAATTAGTTGACTGAACTAAGATAACTGTTGATCATTCATCTAGTCACAATAAAAAATCCTGAAGCTCTTTTTTGTTAGTAGTAATTTCAGAAAAAATAATTATTTCAAACCCACCCCCTAACCCCCTACTCTGCTTAAGTTCAGAAATAGGAGAACCCTTTGTATTCTTCCTATCTTCACTTATCCCTTCAAAGGAGGGGGAATAAATATTTTTAAGCGAGTCACTATATGATTCTCAGAGAAGCTTTGATAATTTTGAGTCCTCATCGTAGACAAGTACTACTTTTTTGTCACAAAAAGCAGACTCAGTGATCTGCATATTTTTTTCTAAAATATCTTTAGTCGCTTGTAGTAGTTTTTCTTGCATATAATTTGAATTATCCCCTTCTGACTTTAGATAACTTTTACTTATGCTATAAAAAAGAAATGATGGAGTATATTATTTTTTGACTGCGATTTCACAGTTCATACCTTTACTCAAAAAGTATATTCAAAAAAGCAAAAATACAAATGAGAGTGCCTGAAGTTCAAGTCAATTAAATGGTAGACTATACAGAGTCATATTTGATCCAAATATTCACATGACAATTGGGAAAATTCATGCTACACATCAAGGACAGGCTCACGTGAGGAAGGTAAAAAATGTCCCAAATATTGATAAGATTCCCCCTCCTGGATTCATAGAATGCATTTCTTTACATCTATGAATCAGTAAATTCATACTCAGTCATATAAGCAGACTATTAGAAACAATAAAAAAAATATACGGAACTGAAAAACTAAGCTTATAGTTAAAAATGCTCAGTCCAATCACTCATAATTCATTGAAGTAAAAATTAATTCAAAAAAACACTCCTGCCCATATTACAAAAAAAAGCAGGTACTTCCCCTGTAGTTGAGAGGCAATAGTATTTCTCTGAAACTCTGAAAGCATAAAAAACAATCTTAAAGTTAATACCCCTATTATAGCATATAACCTTAATAAAAAGCAAAATAGATTCCATTATATATCATATCTTGCTCTATACATTTTACTATTTAGTCGTATTTCTAATTAATTTTATTCATGATTGAGAAAATGAGTTTGCTTCCATACTCAAATAGACGCTCGTCTTTTTTCTTATAGTTAGCTTTATTTCAGTGAAAAAGATTGTGTCTAATTTGGAACAACCAATCTATATAATCTTCATCAATTTTAATAGTTCTTCAAATTCTCCCCGTATTATCAACACTCTTAATTGATTTAATGTCTCTAAATTTTGCCGGAATACTAAAATCTATTTGCCCTATTTCATCAACTCCTTTTCACTTCAGATATCACTTAAATTT
>CALDZW010000131.1 GCA_937944175.1 uncultured Candidatus Altimarinota bacterium | reverse complement strand
TCTACTAATTCTGAATTACCAACACTATTTGCAGCTAAATCACTAGCAGTCAAAGTATTATCTTGTATTTCTGAACTATCAATAGTGTTTTGTCTAATATTATCTCATTCTGTATATCAATCACTTCCCACAACTACTCTATTATCTACTTTAATTCAGCCACTATTCCAATATAATCAGTTTGAAGCATTCATAAAATGTCTTGCATCACCATCTGCCGCAACATATTGCCCCCACCCTGTTGGTACACTAGAAGGAATAAATGTAGCATTTGTATGAGAATATCATACTCAATAAAAATTATTTAAGACATTTGTTCAAGGCATATAGCTTGATCCAATTGAATATATTGGATTAGACATATATGAATTTACTCCAACACTATTATAGCTTCATACTAAGTGTCCTTTATTGTGTGCTGATCTATAAATATTGTTAATATATAGGTTCTCAGTATTATTAAGCTCTGAATTTCCAACACTATTTGGTCCAAGATCACTTGCTGTAAGTGAGTTATTCAGGATATCCGCTCATGTAACTGAATTATCAATAATATTTGCACTAGCCACAGAGTTGTTTGCGAGTTCACTAGCTCATACACTGTCTGCTGCAAGATCTGATGCTGTAATTGTATTACTAGCAATATCTGTTCCAGTAATTGTTCCATTAAGAATATCTGCTGAAGTTATAGAATTATCAAGTATATGTGTACTAGTAATCTCTCATGCTCATATATTTGCTCATGTAATTGCTCATGCTGCTATATCATTTGCTGTAATACTTCCATCAATAATATTAGCACTTGATACTGAATTATTTCCTAATTCACTTGCTCATACACTATCTGCTGCTAAATCTGAAGCAGTAAGAGAGTTGTTAATTATGTTTGCTCAATCAATGATATTATCTTTTACTACTGTTGCTGTTATTGGTCCTGTTACTTCTCATGCAAGATTTGGTGTTCATACACTTGAGCTCATCTGTACCCATGCTGTACCATTACACACATAAATTACTTTATCAGTTTTATTATATGTAGCCCAAGACTCTTTTGCTGCAGTACATGCTCCATATGTAGCTGAGGGACTTACATCAACCGGGTCTTTCCATGTCAAACCATTCACAAGATTATCTACATATGACTTATTTACTGCATGTCATCAAGAAGTAGGTGTTGATACAATTGGGTTTGTAAAAGTAGGATTATCAATAAGCTCATCATTTCAAACACTATTAGTAGCTAGATCATTTGCTGTAATTGAATTGTTAACTATATTAGCTCCTCACACAGAATTGTCTGCTAACTCACTTGATGTAACACTATTTGATCACAAATCATCTGATGTAATAGAATTATTAATGATATTGTTTGATCATACTGAATTATTTGCTAATTCACTTGAAGTTACGCTATTTATTCACAAATCATCTGAAGTGAGGCTATTGTCGAGAATATGTGTTGAATTAATCTCTCCTGCTCATATATTTGAGCCATCAATAGCTCATGCTGCAATATCATCTCATGAAATTGATCAATCTATAATATTTGATGAATTTACAGAATTATTTGCTAATTCACTTGAGGTTACACTGTTAGATCAAAGATCATCTGAGGTAATTGAATTATTAATTATATTTGATGAAGAAACTGAATTATCTGCTAATTCATTTGAAGTTACACTATTGGCTCATAAGTCTGATGAAGTGATACTATTATCTTCAATTTCATTAGATCAAACTGATCATGCTTTTAATTGAATATTATTCCATGTACCAGTAATGTCTCATGCAATTTGTAATCTTCAAGCAGTACTTGTAGTTGCATATGGAATTGATCATGTTGAACCAATATTCACCCAGCTACTACTGTTACAAATGTAGATAATGTTATCACTTTTGTTGTATGTTGCCCATCATTGTTTTGAATTATTACATGCTCAGTATGTTCCTGAAGGAGATGATGAGCTAGGTGTTGGTTCTTTCCAGCTAATTCAACCTACAAGATCATCAACATATGACTTAGTTGTCAGGTGATTTGCTGCTGTTGGTGCATTAGATATGACATTAGTAAATGTTGGATTATCGATCAATTCATCATTTCAAACACTGTTTGTTCATAAATCATCTGCAGAAATAGTTCCATCTACAATATGACTGGAAGTCACACTATTTTGTGATAAACTTGATCAATCAATGGCTCATGATCATAAATGCTGACTACCGATTGTACCAAGAGCTATATCATCTCATATGATAGTTCAATCAACTATTTTACTAGATGTCACTGAATTATCTGCTAATTCTTGAGTTCTGATAGTTCCATCAGCAATATCTTGATTTGTTAATGTATTATCCTCAATTTCAGTTGAATCAATAGTCCCATCTGTTATGTCATCCCCATTGATCCCTCATCACAGTGAATTGATATATCTTGCATCATTATAATCTCTATTTCATACATGGTTTCAATTAGTAGGATTTGAAAGAGCAGTAACAGTTCATTCAGCAAATAGATTTCACTTTGCTGCGATTGTTCAATCTGCTAACAAGTTTGGTGTTCCAATAAGCTCTAATCTTTGGTCATCCACAAAACGTGCCCATACCTTATTTCATTGCTCAGGCTCAATAAACTCTGCATTATCTGAATTCACTCTAATGGCAAACTCTGGTCAATTAGCCAAGTCAGCTCATCTAGTGAAATTAATTTGATTAGTCAATTCAATATTTCCATCTACTTCTAGCTTCTCTGATGGATTTGTTGTACCAATTCAGACATTTGCAACATTATAATATATCTCATCTCATGTTCAAATTGACCAGAGACTTCAAAATGCTCATCCTCAACCCGCTCATCATAACGTAGTACAGTTTCCTCAACTTGCATTACAAATTGAGTCTGCATTAATCGCATTAGCTGTAATATCTCAGTCTACTGCAATATCTCATCCTCAATCATCTGTAATAGATCATTTAACAAGTTGATCTGAGTCCCACCTTGGAATGTTATCATCTTCTAAATCATCTCAGATTACATACAAATATGCATTCTTAATTTTTCCTGTTACCTCATCAAAAATTGTGGTGATAATTTCTCAAAAATATCCAATTCCTTCAGTTGAGGCTCTGAGGTTATTTACATCTTGTTTCACAGTTGCATGTACTGGAGTTACAAGTGATACAAATAAGAGTATGTATAGGCAGAGTTTCTTCATAATATTTTTTTAGAAATAAGTTATTATTTTTTTATTTAACAATGTAGAATATAGACTCATCTTGTGCATCAAATTTGACATCTTCTCATAGCATTTCATCAATAGAGACATTTGAGTTTGATCCAGTAAATACTTCTTGAATATCTATTGTGGTATTATCATTTACAAATATTCATGTTCCAGTTGTCTCAGTATCAGTGATTCATTGAGTAATGATAGCAAACTCTATTCACTCAAAGCTTTGAAACCCTATAGCTTTTGAATATGCCTTTCAATGAAGTTTTCAATCAGATTCACAATAATATACAAAAGTTGTAGTAGTAGGATAAAAATCTATATATCATGCATTTTGTGAATATGCTCTTCATGCTAATCTATAACCATATCCTGTAGCACATTTATTTGTAGATCCTCAAATATGTACATTTTTTCATCGATCAGGTGACCAATCTAATTTAAAGAAACCAAATACACTGTCATAATAATATCCTTTGAAATAATTTCAGATTACTGTTGAATTATTTCATGCATTGATGTACTGAGTCTGATAGCTTGTAGATCAGGTTGATATTAATATCTCTGAGTTATAAGATCATGGACTAGATGCCTGTTGAAATGGTAGGTTCTCAGCTACAATATCTGCTCAATAAACAACTGGAACTGTCATTACAAGAGAAAGAAGTGCATTAGCTAGTAAGATTTTCTTTATTTTTTGTTTTTTCTTCATTCCTTCATATAATAAACTATAATACTGTATAAGACTATCACACTCGAAAAAGATTGTCTATAAAAATAGCTAGCCAATACCTTTCTTATAATTATAATAGAGTTTTATGTATACAAAAGCGTCTAAAAGTAGTGCTTTTACACTAGTAGAAATGATTGTATCGATTAGTATTTTAACAATTCTTGCTACTATTTGATTCTATACATTCACAGATAATATTCCTGCAAGTAGAGATGTTCAAAGACTCTCAGATATTGCTAAAGTTGAAACAGCTCTTCAACTCTACAAACAAAATAGGTGAGCCTATCCTGCTCCATGAAATACCTTTAATATAACAAATAATTGACAAACTGTAGCTAGACAATGATATCTGAATACCAATGTCCGTCTTTCAACTCTTGAGTCTCTCCCAAGTGACCCATATGCAAAAGTTCCCTATGTGTTTTCAGTAAACTCTAGTAGATCTGAATATCAACTAGGTGCTAGTCTTGAAAATATTGATTCTCCTGAAGCACTCATCTCGTGAAATTACTCAACTGTTGCCAAAAATGTTCTTCCAACTATTATTCTAGCAATTCAAAGTACAACAGATGTAGAAATTCGTGAATGAGTCTGATCATGATCTACAAATAGAGAACTTTTCATATTCAATAAATCTAGGTATAATTACCCCTATGCATTCAAGTGAGAAAAAATTCCTCAAAATGCATGAAAAACTTTTGCTCAAATTGTGAGTGAAGCTGAATCAAATAATTTTTGGCAAAATTCTGATTTTCATAGCTGTGTAGAAATATATGAAGCAAGAAGAAGTATATGAGATTGAGAGTATCAGATTGTTAATAGGAATACAGGTTCTTTGACTTCTACTGGTTGTACCAGTATGTAAAATAATCAAAAAATGATAACAATTTGTTATCATTTTTTGATTATTTTGAGAAATATACTAGTTAGCACAGCTTCAATCAGTATCAATATACATATTTCATGTAGTTGTAATACATAC
>CALDZW010000130.1 GCA_937944175.1 uncultured Candidatus Altimarinota bacterium | reverse complement strand
ACTAGCAAATTTAGAGATTAAGTATTCATAAGCATCTCAAAGTACATCAATTTCAGCATTTTCTAGTTTGAAATCTATTTTATCTAGATGAGAGAGTACTTTTGAAATCAATTCATTTTTCTGCTCTTCGGATCTTCAAAGTTTAGGATGAGTGAGATCTAAATCTTCAAATAATCCTATAAAATCCTCTTCACTTTCAGTACCTGTTGTACTGGCTTCTATACTCTTGAGTATTCCTATAAGGTCTCATAGTATAAAATTAGTTTCTCCACTTTCAGAAGTTGAATTTCATCTCTTAGTTATCTCACTAAAAAGCTCACTTGGTTTTAAGAAATAACCAAGATCATCAATAGTATCTTCTTTTACTGCTTGTAGATATGCATTTCACTCATCAGTATTTTCATCAATACTACTGTATTCTACTCATTCACCTTCTAGAAGAACACTTGCTCTAATAAGAAGCTTTTCTGATAGATATTTATAAAAGATAAATCAGAGAATATAGTTTCTAAATTCATCCGCTGACATTTTCCCTCTTAACTCATTAGCAATATTCCATAACTGTTGCTCAAGCATTACTTTCTGATCTTCTGACATACTCTTATGTAGTTATTGTAAATAAATCATTATAGATTGCATCCAATATAGTTACAATTGAGAGAAAGGCAAAAGAGTGTTTAGTATTACTAACTAGACACCCTTTATAAAAGAAAAATCATTGACATTTATATATATAGTATTATTAATTTGAAAATGCAATGATCATTTATTTCTAATATAATACTGATAAAATGAATGAGTGAATTAACTCAAGAATTCAATTACCATATCCTGATATATTCACCTTTGATTCAAGAATCTTTAGGAAAGAGGTGTTGGGGATAAAACAAAAAAAGTTAGCTGAATTGATGGGAATCAAAATATGAACATTAAAAAAATGGGATCAAAATGTTGTACTTCAGCACCCTCGGTCAAGTAAGTTTAGGTTACTCTGAGAGGCTTGGTTAGCTTGTGAGTATGAAAGGTTAAATCCAGGTTTTGATATTGGAATATCAAGAAAAGTAAATGATTTTTTACTAGAGACAAAATTTAGATCTGAAAGATTTGTTGTTATAGACTAGTATCTATGATTGTTTTCACAACGTGTTCAAATTTTTTTATAAACTCCACCAATTAAGAAATAAAGAAGACGTATACTCTAAAAGCTTGAAGAGATATAGAGGTAAAATTTACTATGTACACATGGTTGGTACTGGAGAAATTTATCTAATGAAGAAATTACTATAACACTTATATTAAAAGGTGAATTTAAGTAAAAAGCTTACATTATTTGACATTTTTTTAGAACTTTATAAAATCTAGTATAAGATTAATGCTTAAGATTGCTTAGTGAGAAAGATACTTTCTTTATTCATCCTCTGATTCATGTTTGCTTTGAACTGTACTACTAGTATGAGTTTAGCAGGTTTTTTTGATGCCCCAGAGGGTAATATGATGATGGTAATGGATCATCATAATATGGATGAATCAGAAGAAAGTGATTGTTGTGAAGAAGTAATGAGTGATTGTGAAAGAATCTCTCATGAATGTTGTATATCACCAGTGTCAGAGATCAATATAACTTCATATCAATCATCTCAGACAAAAAAGAAACTCTTATCAAATTCAGATCCGGATATTGAGATTAGTTGAATATGTACTCAGCTAATAATTGAACAAAACTGTATTGCAAAAGCAATTTCTCCTCCTGAACTGAGAGGTAATATTTTTGTGATTAAAAATGTGTACTCTCAATTAGTATGAATTATTCAAAATAACTGCTAAAACTTCCTTATTTTCCTATAAATAATACTTTTTATTTGTAGATGAAATTATGCATGGGAAGTTTTTTAGTTATTCATTTTTTACCATGAAAAGAAGTTTTTTATACATTGCTGCTTTCCTTATATTACTCAGTAGTATTGGAGCTTGAGCATATTATTATCTAGATTATTCTCAGTGAGTGGAAAAAAACTCTACGAATACTACTAGTAGTGGATTAGAGAAGATATCATCAGAGACAAAGACATGACCAAAGGTCTATGAACATATGACTCCTGAAAGAGTATCCAAAAATGATTACTTTAAGTGAGAATTCATTGCTAATGATATTGCATGAGTGTACTCAAGAAGGGATGCTATTGTAAAAGATATTCTTGTTGATGTATGAGATAGCGTAAGAAAGTGAGATGTTCTTGCTCTTCTTTTAGAGCCATGAGTAGAAGGACAAGCAGCAACTACTCTCAAATCAAGATCTACACGTGTAGACTCCCAGTGAAAAATACTTTCAGAAACAAAGAAGGTATTAAGTGCTAAGATTGAAGAATTTGATGGGAAAATTTCTGAAAAAGAAGTAGTGTTAAATGAAATGATAAAAAATTATAATCAAAAGATAGCGCTATCAGAAAATGCTTATGAAACAAAAAAACAGTCACTTCAATTAGCATTAGAAAAAGAGAGAACAGTTCTTTCTACACTCACTACTCGTTTAAAAAATACAAAAGTAGTTGAGAATGATGATGTAGACACGCTTACTGTTCAAATAGATAATCTTAAAAACACTCAAACACAAAAGAAAGAAACACTTCAGACAGAATTAGAAAATTTACAAAATAAACATGCTGAAGAATTAAGTGATTTGGAGACTAATATTGTCCAAAGAAAAGAACTTTTTCAATTGAAAATGGATGAACTCTATACTCAAGTTATTCCACTTATATATATATGAGAAGAATCAAGCATTGATTATGACTCTATAAGTAAAGGTGATCTAAATGATTATTTTTCTGCAAAAGATAGTGTTAATCTTAGTACCTTACTTGAGAAGGTAAGAGAGTACCAAGCAGCTAAAGATTCTTTTGATATTGATACTCAATATAACTTATTAGAAGAAGTGATAGATTATACACTTATTGGTCTTGAATCTACACTATTTTCTTTAGGGGATACTGAGGAAACAACAGTGACTTCTTATATTTGAAAAGCCCAAACATATAAGAGTATTCTTGTAAGTCAGAAAGAATTATACTCTGATACTCAAAGTGATGTTACTGTATTGAAAGCAGGACAAAAAAAAGAAAAAGAATCTATTGAAAGTGCTATTGAGCAAATTGATGCTGATACACTTGCTCAGATTGTTAATCTACAAAAACAAACCGAGACTCAACAAATACAATGAACAGTGAACACGGATGATATTCAAAAACAAATCGAAGAACAGGTATCAAAAATATCATTGCTAGAATCAGATATTGCATTATACAAAGATGAGAATTCAGTTGCACTTATCAGAAGTGAGAAATCTCTGAAGACATGAGCCCTTCAAGCTGAAATAGCTACATTAAGGAAATCTAAAAAACTCCTGATAGCAAATGAGAATATGAAGATCACTCGTGCTTGAAATGACTTACTAGAAGCAAAAGCTGACCTAGATAAAGAATATGTAGAGTCAAAAGATTATAGGATCATATCTCCATTCACAGGAATTGTTTCAAAAAGAGATTTGGAAGTATGACAGAAAGTGACTCAAAGCAAAGAAGCCTTTAGACTTATTTGAGTAGCTACTGATCTAGCTAAGTGAGCAAAGAAAGAAGTAAAATTCTATGTTCCTGAATACTTGCTGAGTGAGATCACTATTGGGAAAGAAATTAACTTCTCAACTACAGATGATAGTGGAAAACTCTATACAGCAAAAGTATGGAGAATCTCTCCTGAAATTGATTCAGAAACGTTAACAGTAACGGTACAAGCAAAGGTACAAGGCAATCTTTCTTTGCCTCATAAATCTACTCTCAGAGTCTGACTTGAAACAAAAGAGAATACCTTTAAAGTTCCAGCATCGGCCATATATAACAAATGAGAAAGAAAAATTGTATATTATAAAAAAGAAAATGGGAAGCTCTGAGTAAAGGATATAACTATAATATCAGATGATTGAGAATTTGCGCTCGTTGCATGAGAATTTGATGAGACATTGAAAGTTGTTACTACAGCAATCTTTGTAAAATAAGCAGTAATATGTAGATAATTCAAATTGTGCCTCTTTCCCTTTGGCTAAAGGGAGAGAATTCAAGAGAGGGATAATAAAATATTCATTATAAAAAAAACTATATGTTAAACTCAGCAATTACTTATTGCATTAGGAATCCATTTATATCTATCATGAGCTTTATAATTATTATTATAGCTTCTGTTATTGCTATATTTACTACTCCAATTGATGCTTTGCCTGATTTATCAGAAAATCAAGTAGTGGTAGTGACAAGATGGCCAGGACAAACTCCCAAAAATATTGAAGATCAAGTAACCTACCCATTGACCATATGAATGCAATGACTGGCATGAGTTAAGGATGTAAGAGCTATGAGTCAGCTTGGAATATCAATGGTAACCGTTATCTTTGAAGATGGAACTGATGAATATTTTGCGAGAGATAGAGTAAATGAAAGGCTTTCACTTGTATCATCAGAACTCCCATCATGAGTACAACCAGTTCTTTGACCTGATGCAACAGGGCTATGACAGATATACTCGTATACTCTTGAAAGTGACACACATACTTTGACTGAATTAAGAACTATACAAGATTTTTATGTAAAATTCTGACTTCAAAGTGTTTCATGAATAGCTGAAGTAGCTTCAATATGAGGGTTTAAGAAAAATTACCAAATAGTAGTTGATCCTTTGAAACTTTCACAGTATAAAATTCCACTAAAAAGTATATCAAATATAGTAGCGGCTACGAGTAATAATGTATCAGGGAGAGTCCTTGATATATGAGGGAGCGAAATTGCTATTGAGTGAGTTGGTTTTATAGAAGACAAAAAAGAACTTGAAGATATTATTCTAAAAAAGCTGTGAGCTAACCATATTAAGCTCTGAGATGTAGCTGATGTAAAAATAGGAGCAGAATTTAGAAGGGGAATACTAGCAGATGATAGAGAAGAAAAAGTATGAGGAATAGTAGTTATGAGATATGGACAAAACCCATTAGAAGTTATTAAATGAATTCAAGCAAAAATCACTGTACTTGAAAAATGACTTCCTGAATGAGTGAAGATAGTAAGCTTCTATGATAGAACTGAGCTTATCAAAAACGCTGTATCCACTCTTACGGGGATACTCCTTTCTGAGATAGGGATTACTATTATTATTCTCTTGTTATTTTTGTGGAATTTCTGAGCATCTCTTGTAACGGCTATTTCTTTGATTATAGGATTACTGATTACATTCTTATGTATGAAGCTTTTCACTATTCCTTCAAACATAATGTCACTTGGATGAATTGCAATTGCTATCGGTACAATGGTAGATGCTGCCATTGTTGTGACTGAAAATGCGTATAATAGGCTTTTAAAAGCACAAGAAAAGAAAAATGCAAGTGATCAACAAGAAAAAAGTAAAGGATACCCACAAGGAGTATCCCTACAAAATAGTGCAGTAGGGATACCTCTTGTGGGTATCCAAAAGAATGCACCTCTACTCACAATATCAGAAAGAACTCAAATTATTATTGACTCAACAAAAGAAGTAGCCTGACCATTGTTATTTGCTATTGCAATAATCATTCTTTCATTTGTTCCAATATTTGCTCTTGAATGACAAGAGGGAAAACTCTTTGCTCCACTCGCTTTTACAAATATGTTTGCTATGCTCTGAGCTTTACTTGCTTCACTATTCATTGCACCTGTCTTGTGTGTATTTCTGATGGGCTGAAAACTAAAAAAAGATTCTCAGATACCACTCGTGTTTATGTTACAAAAACTCTATAAACCAGTACTCCTGATAGCACTTAGATTTAGGAAGATAGCTCTGTTTATTTCATTGATATGATTAGTTATTTGATGATTTTTGTTTACCAAGATATGATCAGAATTTATGCCTCCTCTTGATGAGTGAAGTATAATGTATATGCCAATGACAGTCCCTGATGTCAGTGATAGACGTGCAAGAGATCTGCTGATAGAGTCAAATAGAATTATTTCTGGTTTTCCTGAAGTTGAAAATGTCATTTGAAAAGCATGAAGAGCATTAACCGCTACTGATCCAGCTCCACTGGCTATGCTTGAGACGATTATTAATCTCAAACCAAAGAGTGAATGGAGAGCATGAATGACAAAAGAAAAACTTATTAATGAAATGAATCAGAAAATACAGATTCAAAACCTATGGAATGGTTTTACTCAACCGATTATTGGAAGAATTGATATGCTCTCAACCGGTATTAGAGCGCAGGTGTGAATCAAAATATTTGGAGAAGATCCTATGGAACTAGAAAAATATGCTATCGAAGTTGAGGACCTTATGTGAAATGTTCCTGGTGGTTTTGGGGTAACCGCTATTAGAACAACAGGTCTTCAGTATCTCAATATTGATATTGATGAAGAAAAGCTTTTTACATATTGAGCAACAAAATCAGATGTACTCGATGTAATTTCTATTTGAGTATGATGAAAAAATATTGCTTCAACGATACTTGGGAGAGAACAATATAAGATTGAACTTCGTCTAAAAAATAATTATAGAGATAGTATTGATGATATTAAAAACCTAGAAGTTACGAGTAGTCATTGAACGGTGACGCTAGCCCAAATTGCTAATATATCGTTAATTGATGGACCAGCAACTATCAACAGTGAAAACGGAGTAGTAAGATCAGCTGTACAGATGAATGTTCAATGAATTGATCTCGTTACATTTGTTGAGAATGGGAAAAAATATTTAGATGAAAACTTAGTATTACCAGAGTGATATTTTGTTGAATGGACTGGACAATATGAAAATCAATTACGTGCAAAATCAACTTTGCAAGTAGTCGTTCCAGCAGTAATTGCCATTATATTAATAATATTATTCCTAGCATACAAAGACCTTTGACTCGTAAGTATTGTAGCACTCTCAATTCCATTTAGTTTGATTGGGTGAGTGATTGCATTATTCATTTCAGGATTTAATTTTTCTGTAGCTGTATGGGTTGGTTTTATATCACTATTTTGAAATGCTGTTGAGACCTGAGTAGTAATGATTCTCTATTTGGAAAACTCTTTTAGAGAGAAGTTTTGAATGCCCCTGATGTGAGAAGTAAACCCACCCCATAATCCCCTCCCTGGTAAGGAGGTGAGAGAAGATAATAATTCTGATGTTGATATAACAAAAGAAAGTATTCATGAATCAGTAGTTGATTGAGCTATGATCCGTCTCAGACCAGTGCTTATGACAGCATTTACATCAGTTATATGACTCTTTCCAATGATATGGAGCACATGAGTAGGAGCTGAGTTACAAAAGCCTCTAGCAATCGTAGTAGTTGGATGATTGATTACATCAATAATTCTGACGCTTATTATCCTCCCAATACTCTTTTCTTATTTACGAGAAAGAAAAATTAAGAATTAATATTATTCAAAAAAATATTCTATGCCAAAAATTGTCATTAAAACTCTTGTCAGCTTGCTTCCAGCAATACCACTTTTTCTCTTTTGAAATTGGTATTTTTGAGATGAAATGAAGGTACTTGGATTTGTAGCTTACTACTATCTTGTACTTACACTCTTTATCAGTCCTCTTTCATCTATTCTCAGAAAAAAGATGCTACACAAAAAGATAGCGATCAAGATACTCCCATATAGAAGAATATTTGGAATCATAACAAGTGTATTTGCTTTCTTACATGCTATTCATTTTGAAGAGAGAGTGTATGATCTCTGGCAAAAGTTCTTTATAGAAAAACAATCATATACTGAATTCATTATAGATTGATTAACCAGATGATTTGCTCAGCCTATTTTTTGAATGGATTTTTATGCTTTCTTATTTGGAATAATAAGCATTACCATACTCTTTATGCTCTTTATTACATCTAATAATCTTTCTCAAAACAAGCTTTGATGAAAGCTATGGAAGAAAATACAAAAGTGAGTATATCCTCTTTTTATCATACTCGTGTTGCATATCTATTTTATTGGCTGATGGAAATGACTCTACCTCTATCCAGCAATATGACTTATAGGTTTACGATTATATATTTGGTTTGAAATGAAGAAAAAGAAGTAACTCTCTAAGAAAGAAAACTTATAAAAACTCTCGTGATATTTTATTATTTATATTATATATATTATGAAAAAGAAACTACTAGTTAGTGTAGCTTTGACTTCAGTACTACTACTCTCTTCATGTGGTTGAGCAGAAGAACGACCTATGACAGAAGCTCAACAAGCAGAAAAATACTGAATGAGTGTATGAGAATTTAAAGAGCAAAAAGAAGCAGCAGCAAGAATGAATATGACTGTTGAAGATCATTTAAAAATGTGACATTGATGAGAAAAGATGGATCACTCTAATATGGATATGTCCGACGATAGCGCTATGATTGAGGATGATGCAGATGCAAAATCTTGAACTCATGTAATGGATGATGGAACAACTATGACAGATGATGACATGCACATGGAAACAATGCACAAAGATTGAGATGCAGTTGAAAAGCATTCAGCTGACAAGCATGGGGATCATGAATAATTAAGAAATTAAATAAAAACCTCTAAAATAGAAGAATTATCAACTATTTTGGAGGTTTTTTATTGTGAAGAAAATTAAGTATTAGTCTTTATAACATAATCAAAGAGTATTTCTCATAATTCATGCTTTTCTATTTTTCCCCTAGCTACTTCTACAATTATATCTTCCATATTAACTAGGAACTCACCAGTCTCAAATCAATTTATTTCTAAGAATATTTTAGTGCACACGAGTGATGTTCTCTTATTTCCATCATTGAAACAGTGAAACTTGCATATAGAAAATAACAGATGAGTCGCCTTTAGAGATATGGAAGGGTAGTATTCATCATTCTGCACATGCTGAAGTATTGATTGAATTTGTTGAGGGTCTTTAGTTCATGGTAATCACACTTCTATTTCAAGTATTCTATCATGTATTTTTAATACAAAATCATAGTCTAAGTATAACATTACTTTTTAGATAATCTGTTTAAGACAGCTCTATTTTCTACTTTTTGGAGATCATCATTAAAAACCTTATCTATCACAGATTGAATCTTTTTTCTGTCGATTGCATTCATAATATCAAGAGTTAAGTAATAATAATTTATAGTGAATATTGAAATATATATTAATGTTCTTTTAGTAAAAAGCAAAGAAAAAGTTTTGGTTTCATTTCTTCCATATACATCAACAAAAGAATGAAGGTTTGCAAGTGATAGTGGGACTCTTAGTTCTGAATTCACTGGAACACATGGTTGGTACTGGAGGAATTTATCTAATGAAGAGATTACTATAAGGCTTATATTAAAAGGAGAATTTAAGTAGAATAGTAGTGAGTATAATCTTTTTTGTTTTATAAAAATGAAGAATATCCATTATTTTAATAGAGTGGAAGAGTATCTAATTACAAAAATGTAATTTAAAAGTGGATTTATAGCATGAAAAAGGTATATTGAGATAAATATACTTTATTATTCACATAATATGAGAGATATAACAATTAATAATTGTATAAGAAGATTGATAATATATTAAAGATTTACTTTAAAGCACATGACTAAAACAGTAATTGCAGCATTTAATGAGTTGGTAAAAGAAAAAATTAACTTAGATTCAGATGATACTAAAAAGGCTAGGAAGAGCAGGGATTGGTTATTATGAAAGGTTGCTTGATTAGAGGATTTACCATCTCTTTATAATGAGAGGCATATGAATTTTGGTTCTTTTGCAAGGAATACAAAAATCAGGCCTTTAGATGATATTGATATGCTCATTTGCTTAAAGGCAAATTGAGCTACTTATTTTGAAAATGATGACTGAAAAATTATTTTAACAGTTCCAGAAGGTACTAATTTGTATAATCTCACCAAAGATAATAATAATGAACTCAGCTCTATAAAAGTGCTGAATTTATTCAAAAAATGACTAGAATCTATATCTCAATATACTAATTCTGATATTAATCGACATCATGAAGCTGTTGTGCTAAACTTATCCTCTTATGATTGGAGCTTTGATATTGTTGCATGCTTTTTTACAGCTGAGGATTTAAACAATAGAACATATTACATAATCCCTGATTGAAAAGGAGATTGGAAAAAAACTGATCCTAGAATAGATCAAAAGCTAATTTCTGAAATTAATTCTAATAATCATTGAAATGTTTTAGTAATGATTAGATTAACAAAGTTCTGGAGTAAAAAATATGGAATGCCTGAGATAGGTTCCTATTTAGTTGAGAACTTTGTGTTAAAGTATTATGAATATAATAATGCTCCAGTAAACCTTTTTCCTGATACTGAGTTTATTAGAGTTCTGAGATACATAAAAGATAATCTTTATAATTCAGTGCCAGATCCCAAATGAATCCAGTGAGATTTAAATACTCTAGATATTTCAACAAAAATAGATTTGCAGAATAAATTGAATATAGATATAGAGAATGCATTATCTGCTAGAGAAAAAGAAGAAAAAAATGAATATAAACATTCTATTGCTTTGTGGAAAAAGGTATTAGGACAAAGTTTCCCAGATTATGAATAAAATTTAATTACTAAATAGCTTACACTTAGATGAAAATGATAAATCCTTTCAAAGTTAGTTATGAAAATATACAAAATATTGAAAAAATAGAACTAACTCTTTTAATTTGTTCTACAATCTGAATTTTATTAAATATGTCTATAAAAGAGGATATCTCTATATGGGTGTCTTTAAGTGCTTTGCTATACACTATTCTAATAGTAGTAAAAAATATTTTCTTATATAAAATTAATCTTAAGCGTAGATGTGATTTTGTAGATAATTCATTTTGAAGTAAGTTATGAGAAGAAAGGTCTGAATGATACTTCAGCAATGATAATTTTGAGTATGGATTTAGAAAGGCAATAATAAATTGCTTTGAAAATTGTTTTTTTACATTTAATATCTTAAAAAAAATGTTTATAAACCACTTAATAATACAAGCTATACTAATGTTTGTATTACTCATATCTATACTTTATCAACCCAATACGATTCATAGTATCATACATATGATATTACCTATTAACTTATTCTTAAATTGATGTATTTTTTTGACAGTTTATTTAGATATATGATTAGTATATAAGGACTTTAGATGATTTTTTAGCGATAGTGATTGGGAAAGTAAACATCAAATGGGTTATAAGTACATTTTAGATTATGAGTGAGCAATTTCTTGGTGAAACATCCTTCTTTCTAAAAAAGCATATGATAAGTTAAATCCGACTTTATCAAAAAAATGGGAAAAATTAAAAAAAGAATATTGACTATAAAGAATTCAGATTCTTTTTCATCAACTCCACAAATACAATCACAAATAAAACTCATGGCTTTCCCTTGAGTTGTTTTGGTATCTTTATATACTGAACTGTATTAAAACCTTAACACTAAGTATGCATTATGTCACTTGCAAATGAAGAAAAAGAAAGTCCCACAATAGAAATCCTTTTAGCTGGAACATCCCAATTGTTTATTTAGAAGCTCTTACAGAGAAATTTATTGTTCACAGTCTCATAGAAGCAGAAGATAAGAGTACTTTCTTATCTGAAGTGTGAGAAAAGATTAGGGGGCTTGTGGTTACATGATTTTGAGGATATGATAAGAAATTACTAGATGCTCTCCCAAATCTGCAAAGGTATCTGTTTGGGGTGCTGGGATTAGTGAGCTTGATCTGGATGCTGCAAAGCAAAGAGGTATTACGGTAACTATCACACCTGACGATTCAAAGGTGGCTGTGGCTGAATTAGGACTTGGACTTATGCTGGCTTCCGCTAGATGGATTACATATGGAGATAGCTTTGTGAGATCGGGTACATGGAAAAATGAAGGGTATCAAAGAATGGGTATTGGTCTAGCAGGTCGTAAGTGTGGTATTGTTGGACTTGGTACTATAGGAAACTATGTGGCTGAGAGAGCTCAAGCTTTTGGTATGGAGATATCTTACTGTGGCCCAAATGAAAAAAAAGATTCGCCTTATATTTATCAGCCAAATCTTCTAGAATTAGCAAGATCAAGTGATTTTCTTGTTGTGTGTTGTCCAAATACAGGTGATACTCAATGAATGATTGATAGTAATATTTTGGATGCACTGGGTTCTGAGTGAAATCTTATAAATATTTCTCGTTGACCTATCATTGATGAAGAGGCACTTATTGCTTCTTTAGAGAAAGAGTTGATTAGATCTGTAGGATTAGATGTATATGCAAATGAACCAGAAGTGCATCAAGCAATTACTTCTTCAGATAGAGTGATACTTTCTCCTCACATAGGAACTCAAGTTGAAGATGTGAGAGAAAAAAGGAAACATTTTTTTATTCAAAATCTTGAAGATTTTTTTAGTGGGAGAGAATTAGTCAAAGAAGCAGTTGTTTTATTATGATCGGAGTAGTTGATACTCTATTCTCGTATTAGTGAAGAGTAATTATTTATATCATTAATTTTTAGAATATGCTTACAACAATTTTTTTAGTAGTTGCATGAATTATGGGGCTTCTTATAGTAGTTTCAATTATTATGGGATTAATTTGATTAATGAATAAAAAAGATGATAAAAACGAAGTTAAGGGAGAAAATGAATAAAATTATTTCTTTCTATCATAAACCTTCTATTCACTCAATTCATTAATTTTTGTTTCCACTGATTCTTGAATATATTCTACCATAAGCATCTTTGTAATACTGAGATTTGATAACAGCTCTTTGTCATTACGTATAATAAACAGTTTTGTATTAAGCTTTTGTAGAAAATCAATATATCACTCAGTATTAGTTCAGAATTTCTTTTCAAGCTGTGTATAGACAGAAGAAAGACTTTTGTCTAATTGACTATATGGTGGAGTAATTACTGCATTCAGGAGTTCTCAACGAACATTTCTGTCCATAGAATTTGTAGCACTGAATCGTATCCAGGATTCACAGTTATTTTGAGGGATAAGGGTTATCTTTTTTATTCACTTATCAGCTTTTGTTATAGTAAATTTTTCTAATCACAAAATATTACAACTGAATTTAGAACGCAGATCTTTTGTATAACTGATTTCTCACTGATATTCTTCAGCTCTATTTCACTGCTTATCTAGTGCTTCAAAAGTAAGTGTTATTTTGTCTCATTTGAGCATATGGACTTGAGAAAATCTATTATACACATTTTTGAATTTGGTTCATCATTCTATACTCAGAGAGATATTGTTTGCTCAAGGGTAATCTTCATCTTTCACTACCTTGATACTACTAGAATAGTCTCTCCATCTTCATATGCTTGGTAGGCCAGTTATTTGGTATGCATGTGTAAAGCGTTCAGGTCAAGAAATTGCTTTTGAAAAAGATAACAATAAACTCTTTCTTCATTTATCCTGTTTGGTAAAATATACTTTCTCTTGGAAGCCAGTTACAGTAGAAATATCTCAAGGAGTACTTGGAGCCCTCATCATATCGTTATCAAGGGAGAGTTCAACATATCCCTCAAATTCCTCATCAATGTTTCTAGTAACTCTATCACTTACAGATATTATCATCTCCACTTCCTCACCAGTAGTGATGATTGACTTAGTAAACTGAAGATGGATTGATTTTCCAGTCTTTTGAGCTTTGCTTGCTTTCATCTCATCAGTATATTTTGCCAGCATCTCTTTTCTAGATTGAGCTCAAGCCACATCAAAACTACTCAACATAATAGCCATCAAACACCAAAGAATAGTGATAAGTCTATACATCATACACAATAAATAAAAAATATAATATGGCTCAGTATATAGTATTTTAGATCATTTTCAAAGAATTTATAAAGATATACCCAAACGAAAGACTCAAATATAGTATATTCTCAAGTTAAGAAGACCGTGAAATGAGATGAGGTCAGAGGTCATGACTAAGTCTTGTATGATGATATAGTATGAGAAAGTTTAGGAATTACAACTTGTAAGAGTTGATTTCTAGCTTTCTTTTTTTCTTTAG
>CALDZW010000129.1 GCA_937944175.1 uncultured Candidatus Altimarinota bacterium | reverse complement strand
AATGGAACATGGGAGTTTTAAGAAGGACTCTGTAAAATAAGTACAAGAATCTTGATGAAGTGAGGAGCTATTTATATGTTGTAAGAAGGGATAACCTTTGATAACTGGAGGCAATAGCCTCTTTTTATAACATAACTTTTTTAAAATGGCTAAAACAAAAGCTTGAAAAAAGAAGGTATATGTGAGGGGATATGCTTTTACTAGAAATGGTAAAAAGATAATTGTTCCAACACATTACCGTTCTACTAATGATTAAATACATTAGGTAAATATTTTTCCTACTTCATCAAGATTCTTGTACTTATTTTCTTATTTATAGACCATAAGAGTGTACTTGAAATTCTAATCCATCCCCCGTTGGGTACTTCCTTTGGAAAAGGAAGAAATGTAATTCTGTAGAAAATTGTAAAATGGCATACATTAGCTTTCTCCCTTTCTCAAAGGGAGTACTTCTTGTAGTGAAACGGAAAGAAGGGAGGGATTAAAACCATAGAACACATTAAAAACAAATTATGAAAATTCCAGATATTATAAAAGAAACAGCAAGAGGACTGAGGAAGAATATGACAGAGTCAGAACTTATATTATGGAGTTTTATTAGAGGTGGTAAATTGGGAGTAAAATTTTTGAGGCAAAAGCCTATGTATGTTTTTACAGAAGATTCTGGTTTAGATAGATATATCATTCCAGATTTTTATTGTTTTGAAAAGAAACTCATCCTTGAAATTGATTGAAGTATCCATGATGTAAAAGAAGTTTATAGATTAGATAAATATAAAGAAAAATTATTAATAAATATGTGATTTAATATTCTTAGAATAAGTAATGAAGATATAAAGAGTAATATAAGTATTGTTTTACAAGATATTAAAGTTAGTATATAAAAATAAGTGTATTAAATTAACCTATTTCTTCCTTTTCCAAAGGAAGTACCCACAGGTGGATGGATTAAGACTTCAAGGCAATTTCTTATTAGACACATTAAAAACTGAGTACACAGTAATATAAATTTATTAGCTATGAATATCTTTAAATCAAAATTTTTACCAGTCTATTTACTTACTTTTGTAAATGGGCTGAGTTTCACATTGCTGATTCCAGTGTTTCCTTTTTTGATTAAATTTTATGATCAACCAGAGATAGTTCTTGGATTACTGGCAGCTAGCTATAGCTTATTTCAGTTTTTTTGAGCTCCAATACTATGAGATCTATCAGATAAATACTGAAGAAAACTCGTACTGTTTCTAACTCAGGGGGGTACGTTTTTGAGTTGGGTATTGCTTGGATGGGCATACTTTTTACCTAATCAAGAGGTATTTGCACTGATGCTGCTTCCTATTGCTGTAATATTTGCTTCACGTATGATTGATGGTCTTACATGAGGAAATATTTCGGTTGTACAGGCAATGATAGCGGACCTTACAACAAGAGGAGAAAGGAGTACGGTCTTGTGAAAAAATGGAGCCATGTTTTGAATAACTCTTCTTATCTGACCAGCACTTGGTGCATTTTCAATGAGCACTTCTTGGGGGTATTTATGAACAGCTATTCTTGGCTGAATTATCTCTTTTGTTACTCTGGTAATTATGTTTTTCTCAGTGAAAGAGACACTGCCAGAGGATAAAAGAAGAAAGGAGATTACAATTACGTACCATGATCTCAATATAATAAAAAAGTTACAAAAATACTGGGGAATAAAAAGGCTGCAGTTTTCTGTTTGGATGAAGCTCTTTTTCAATGTAGCATTTACTATGTATTCTACGGTTTCTGTGTTATATTTGATTGATATATTCTGATTTACAGAGCTGACTGTTGGATATTACTTGATAATCACCGGAAGTTTTCTTATATTTCACCAAAGTATTTCTATAGGACAAATTGTGAAAAGAATAGGGGACTTAAATGGACTCCTCCTTGGGCAAGTGTTTATGTGATTCGGTTTTATCTGAATGTGATTTTCTCATACTATCTATCTCTATACTTTTTTCTATTTTTTCACGGTTCTTGGGATAGCACTCTCAATGACCACAGTACAGGCACTATTTTCAAAAAGTGCTGATGAAAAATCTCAGGGAGAAATCATGTGAATTTCAGGGTCACTTGAGAGTGTCTTTTCCATCTTTGGTCCACTCTTGTGAACAGCACTGTATGCTCTGACTCATAACTATTTCTATCAATGAGTTTGATTACTTCCAATACTTGGGCTTGTATTTTTTCTAATTTTCTATAAAAAGAAACTATCAAAACATAAAGATTTTTGCTGAATGCAGCAGAGTTAAATTCTATAATTATAAATAGTAACTATGAAGATTCTAGCATTTGAGACCAGTTGTGATGATACGAGTATTGCTGTTTTTGAAAATGAAAAACTCATTACTATGGATACAGCAAGTCAGATTAAAATCCATAATATTACAGGTTGAGTAGTGCCAGAGGTAGCTGCTCGTGAACATGCAAATGCTATATTTTGAGTTCTCGATAGGGTTCTTAAAAAGTCAGGCTTGACATTATCTCAAATTGATTATATTGGAGTTACTACTAATCCTTGACTTATTCCAAGTTTATTGACTGGAACAACTGTTGCTTGAACCATATCAACAGCCCTTCAGATTCCTATTATTCCTATCAACCACATTCAGGCCCATGTGTTTGCTAATTATTTAGAAAGAACAGAAGAAGAAATTGAATATCCACTAGTATGCCTTACAGTGTCAGGATGACACAATGATATTTATTCTATGGAAGATATGTGGGATTTTGAAAAAATATGATCAACGACTGATGATGCCTCTTGAGAAGCCTTTGATAAGGTAGCAAAAATGATGTGACTTGGCTATCCTGGTTGACCAATTGTGAGTAAATTAGCGGATGAGTATGGATGTGCCCACCCCCAAACCCTCCCTTGTAAGGAGGCAAGTAATGTAGAGATGTTTGGAAAAAACATCTCAAAAAAGCCACTGTTCCCAAGGGTCTGGCTGACAAAAAAAGAAGCAGATTTTTCATTCTCAGGACTTAAAAGTGCAGTAAAAAGAGAAGTAGATAAAAGAAAAACCCACCCCCAACCCCTCCCTTGTAAGGAGGGGAGAAATGTAGGGACAGCAGGTATGCTGTCCCTAGAAGATAAAAAAGAAATAAGTTATGAATTTCAAGAAGCCGTAATAGAAGTGCTTACCTATAAACTGATTCAAGCAGCTCAACAAAGATGAGTAAAAACAGTGTTACTTGCTTGATGAGTAAGTGCCAATAATAGATTGAAAGCTGAAATTAAAAAATTATCACAAAAAAACTGACTCAAGTTTTTACA
>CALDZW010000128.1 GCA_937944175.1 uncultured Candidatus Altimarinota bacterium | reverse complement strand
GATATATCTACCAGAATGAGTGGGAACATGTACAAAATGATTCTGCTTATGAAAGAGTAAATTGATGGCTTATTTAAAGTAATAACCAATTCCTATCATTACTAAAACAGTTACAGCAAGTAGTACCTGTTTTTTTGTTGGATTATCTTTTACTATATATTTCATTGAAAGGACATTAAAAGCAATCGTGAAAAATCAAAGAAGGGTAGCAATGATTACTCATGAACTTTGAATAATATAGAGTCACAAAACATAACCACTCCGTCATAAAAGAGTAGCAATAGTTCTGTTTTTATAAAAAATTTTGCTTTGTAATAAAGCTTCTCTTGGCTTTTGTTTTAACAGCAAAACAATAATAATAGCAATGAGAAATCAAAAAACTCACTCAAGTATAACAAAATCAATTCATGTATATGATAACAATATATAACCAGTAGATAAGGTAATTATTGCCTTCATGAATTTGTAAAATGCAAACAGTTTGATGGTATGTGGAAAAGAAATATTTTTTATATCTGTTGACATAAAAAATATTAAAACAATGGCTGCAAGTGTAATAAAAAGTGTTGTAATACTTGTCTCATTTGGAGTTCAAAAATAAATAATGAATCAAAATATTACAATAAAAACTTTATCAAGACTATCATAAGGGAGAAGGTTTGAAAGCTTTTCTTCTTTGTATACTTTAATACATAAAAAAGATATAAATGTGTTTACAAGAATGATAGAAAAAACTAAAAAAAGAACTGCATAATCATTCATGAGTCACTCACTGATACCAAAATATAAAAAAAGAAAGAGAATAAAAAAAGCTGAAAAAATACATGCAGTAAGATTAAAAAGTTGAGTTGTCATTTTTGACTCAACTACTGCAATCTTCCGAAAAGAATCTGCAGTACTTGTCAGAAAAGAAGTGATAATTCAAAAAACAATTCAAAGCATAATTAGATATCATAAAATAAGGAAACTACTTCAATATTTTTTTTATACAATCACATATTTTTTTCCAAAATGATTGAGTTTTGTTAGCATCTTCTTTCTGAGATATAGATAATCAGTTAAGGGATTCCTTAATATCTATATGTCCCTCTTGAATAGCTACAAGGTTTTTATCAAGAATGGCTAAAAATCATGAAAATAAGTTTAGCGATGGTCAAGATCATGAATCAATATGCCTAGAAATATGAGTAAGAGCTGTATCAAGTTTTTCTAATACAACTATTCTCTGGTCTTCATCTCTGAGTGCTTTCTGGTAATCATCTTTTGTAATTCTCAAATCTTGAGGCACATAGGAGTCAATTTTTTCATTTTGATCCAAAGAATCAATAATTTCAAATATTTCTTGAACTTCTTCCGCTGATATAGATGTTCATTCTATCAGTTGAGTAATAAGTCTGGTGGTAGATTCATTGTATTCACCCTTATCAAGAAGCTCTTTCAGTTCAAATAGTTCTTTTTCTATTGCTCCATCTAGTGCTGCTTTCTTTTTTTGTTTTGTAAACTGATGCTGCTTAATTGCTTCAAATGTTTTCTCTTGTTCAGTAGCCTCACAAGTTTCTGACTCTTTTTTTGAGTATGCAATTCAAGATTCTATATTCATCTGTGTAAACTAAAAAAATATACCTATGTAATATAATGATAATCCTGGACAAAACAAACTTTTGACAAAAAGAAATAACACTTAAAATATACTGGAATATTAATTACTCAATAGCTACAAAAAATATTATGGAAAATTTATTTTTTCTCCGTACTGAAATAATCATTCTGCTTATATCATCAGTATATGCAATTTATTACATTCTAGAAAATCTTCATTTATTTTTCAAAAAAGCCTGACGAGTTTTAAAAAAAAATCCAAAGAAAAATATTCAATCTAAAAAACCTGTTCATCAAGCTAGTCTTATAGAGCAAGCTCAAATTCCTCTTGCTCCTGATGTAAATACTAGATGAGAATCACAACACCTCAGTCCAGAAAAGAAGATGAAGATTACAGATATTCTTAGAAAGGAAGCCATCCACTATCAAAGATGAGAATATACTAAAGCAAAGAATCTTATCATAGAATGACTAGCTCTTGATAAGTATAATAGGCAACTCAATCTTGAACTTTGTAACATCTATAATAAAGAATGAGATTTTAAAAAATCTGAATATATTTATAGAGAACTCATTGAACATCAATCTGAAGATTTTGATTTATTAAAAAAACTATGATTTGTTTTAGCACTTCAAAAAAAATATAAAGACTCTATTAGAGTATATAGAGATGCTTATGATAAAAAACCGAATGATCCTGGTGTAGTTGATATACTCAGTGATTTAACTTTTGAAGTAGAAGATTACAAATGAGCTATTTTATATACAAAACAGTTCCTAAAAGAGAAACCGAGAGATGTTGAAAAATTACTGCTCTTATCATATGCATATGAAAATAACTGAGAACTAAACAATGCATTAACTTATTATAATAGAGTTCTTGAAATGCAACCTTACAACTCTGAAGCACTAGAAAGAGTAAAAATCATTGAAGAAAAAATTAAAATTGAATCATTAAGCTAATAGAATCATTTTTTAACATATTTATTGAGAAAATGAATGTATGAATTTTCATATGAAGGATGCAACCATTCCATGTATGACATAAAAATGTAATCAGTACAAGCCTAAAGAATAATTCTAAAACTATCATCTTTATCGGAAGTACAAATGTAAGTTGACTGCAAAATCCTCTCTGATTTAAAGAACGTAAAGATATTTTATATCTACTGTATGAAAAAGAATTACAAGAGGGAAGCATTCTAATACTTCCACTTGATGACAATAGTAATGAGTATCTATGGATAGTATCAATTATTGACCAGCTTAAAAAAATTCTTTCAAACACTAATATTACAATTACCTTTTATTGTGGTGATCTTAAAAAGGATTATGCCATCAAAATAATTACTAAATTTAAAAATCTTTTTTTAGAACATTGGAAAACTAATTTTTATGAAGTTTGACGCCAAAATTCTCTTATACTTGTTAGATGAGTACTCCATAAAATATCAGGGACTCTCATACGTGATCTATTAAAAAGGAAAGATTATAAGAATATTCAACGCATCGTACCTGAAGAAATAATTGAAACATTAAAAGAAATTTGATAATTTCTTTTTTTTATACACACTACTGCAAATACCAATATTTACTAACACAAAAAGTATGGATATTATATATATAATATTATGATTTGTCTTACTTATTTGATGAGCAAATTATATGGTCAACTGAGCATGATCACTTGCAAAAAGATTTGGAATATCAGATATTGTTATTTGACTTACAGTTATTGCCTTCTGAACCAGTGCTCCAGAGCTTGTAACAAGTATGATGTCTGCTTTTAATGGAAATGCAGACCTGGCTATCTCTAATGTAATTGGAAGTAATATTAGTAATTTGTTACTTATTCTCTGAGCTACTGCTCTTGTCTATCCACTCAAAGCACCATCAAATACATTTTACAAAGAGATCCCTTTTATGCTTGCAGCTAGTATATTATTTGTTCTCCTTGTAATATTTGAGCCAGAACAAACTATTACAAGACCAGATGCTTGAGTACTGATTATGTTTTTCTGTATTTTTCTCTACTATATATTCAGACAAGCGAACAAGTGAAAAAAAGAAGATAAAAAAGATGACGATAAGAAAAAGAAAAAAACTAAAAACAAAGATAGTAATGAAGATTCTATAAAAGAGTATACACCATGAATTAGTCTCATAATGACCATTGGTTGACTCATCGCATTAGTATATGGTGGAAAGCTTATAGTTGACTGAGCTGTATGAATTGCACAATCTTTTGGACTTCCTAATTCTTTTATTGGTATCACTATCATAGCTATATGAACAAGCCTACCAGAGCTAGCCTCAAGTATAGCAGCAGCTATGAAGAAAAAGACTGACATGGCCATAGGTTGAATTATTTGATCAAACATATTTAACTCACTCTGGATCCTCTGAGCAACATGATCACTCCTACCCTTAAAAGCATATTCATGAGTCGAATTTGATGCCTACTTTAATATCTTCATTACCATAGTAATTCTCATACTTCTTTTCCCAAGAAAATGAAAAATGCTCATAAATAAAAGAGAAGGACTCCTCCTTCTTCTCATGTATTTTAGTTACATTTGATATGCTGTTTATAAGGTAATGTAATTATTTTAATTAAATAGAGTGACTAACAACTATATTTAGAACAAATTTGTTATATTTTATGATTTATACATATAATTATTGACATGATTTAAATATATCTTATATCTTATATTAAGATATATCTTAATAAAAAACATATGCCCCCTTTTTTATCAAATAATCCATCAGTTATACCTTGACAGAAAAAGAATCCATTATTGAGTATAAAGTCTAGTGTACTAGCTGCTTTATTTACCACACTTATTTCTTGATGTTCAACACCAAAAAGCTGTCCAGAGGGAAAAGAATTAGGTAAACGTAAAATTGATGTCCCATTTATAGATGCAAGTGTACCTGATTGTATAGCACATAAATAAAGACTTACATAAGATGCTGTCTAATGAATCAAAAAATCCTGTTATAAAAACAGGATTTTTTAGTAATGTAACTAGTAATTTTATTTAATATACCTAAATATTGATCAATATACTTCTTAGTGTCCCATATTTTTTAGACAGCTTCTAACATAGTAAGTTTTTTATTTATTCTTAATTATCTTATCAATCAACCCATATTCAAGTGCCTCCTCTGGAGTCATATAATTATCCCTGTCACAATCAGCTTCAACCTTAGCAATATCTTGACCTGAGTGATCTGCTATTATTTTATAGAGAACT
>CALDZW010000127.1 GCA_937944175.1 uncultured Candidatus Altimarinota bacterium | reverse complement strand
TCCATGAAATTCCATATCATCACTATATTCCCTGAAGCTTTTAAAAGCTTTATGAGCACTTCCATTACTAAAAAAGCATTAGACAAAGATCTTTTTGAAATTGAACTCTATAAGCTTTGAGATTTTTCTGATAAAAATTTTAAACATATAGATGATAAAGCTTTTGGAATGCACGGGCAAGTGATAAGTCCAGAGCCATTAAGTAAAGCAATCAACCATATAAAAAAGAGGATTAGGGCATCAAATATAGCGCAGACACATAGATCTGCCCCTACAAATATGTGTAGGGATGAACCTATGTGTTCACCCTGTGTTATTTATATGTCCCCTGCTTGAAAACTCCTCAATCAAAAAATGGCAGAAACATTATCATCAGATTTTGAGAAAAAAGATGTGATTATAATTTGTGGTCATTATGAATGAATTGATGGAAGGATTATTGAAAAATATGTAGATTATGAGATCAGTATTTGAGAATATGTATTGACTAGTTGAGAACTTTCTGCACAAGTATTTATTGATTGCTTAGTTAGACATATTCCCCATGTAGTTGGTAATTTGCAAAGTATTATTGAAGAAAGTTTTTCACCCTTTTTTAATAGACAAAAGGAGCACTTTGTATATACTAGACCAAGAATTTTTGAATGAATGGAAGTTCCTGAAACTCTTATATCAGGTAACCATAAAGCTATTGAAGAGTGGAAGCACTCACATCTGCGATAAGCATGTTTTATATAAATAAATGCCTAAACTCTATGGAAGATAATGCAATGTTTGTAAATTTGTGGGAAACAGTTTCAAATATGATGACAATCGAGACATTTATTAAAATGGCTGTTGTATACTTCTTTGTGATCTGGATTTCAATTCTTGTTTGGGTCATTAGAGATATTACTAATAGAACTGATTCATTGTTTTTACAATTCCTTTCAATTCTTATTATACTGATTCTTACTCCATTCTGAGTATTTATCTATCTTCTTGTAAGACCAACAAAGACTCTCTTTGAAAGATATTATGAAGAAATAGAAGTAAATTTAGAAAGCCTTGCTGATTCAATTGAATCTAAGCTCAAATCAAAAAAAGATACTATTATCAAATGCCCATCATGTGAATACCCTATTGATAATGCCTTCAAATTTTGCCCAAACTGTAAAGAGGAGCTCAAGTATTCTTGTAAGTCCTGTGATAAAAAGATTGATAAAGAATGGAAGATATGTGCTCATTGTTGAGAAAAAAAACCATATGATGAAAATAAGCATACAAAGAAAATAGAAGAAAAAAAAGATGACGAAAAGAAGAGCAAAGATAAGAAAAAAGATAAAAAGAAAAAATAAACACAAAAAAAGGTAGTGTATGAATGCATTCATACACTACCTTTTTTATTTGATCCACTCTATTTCTTTCAATCAGTACTTTTTCAAATATTGATTAGTCTTACTAAAATGTTTCGATCATAGAAATCATCTATAAGCAGAGAAAGGACTTGGATGTGTTGTTTCAAGAACAAGGTGTTTATCTTCATTGATAAGTGGCTTTTTTGATTGAGCAAATGCTCCCCAGAGAAGAAAAACTACATTCTCTTTTTCATCAGATAGAGTGTTAATTATTTGGTCAGTAAATAATTGCCATCATATCTTACTATGACTTGCTGGTTTTGATTTTTCAACAGTAAGACAAGAATTAAGCAGTAGTACTCATTGTTCAGCCCATATTGTTAGATTTCAAGATTGCTTATCTAGTAATCTTCCCTCCTTACAAGTGAGGTGTTGGGGGTAAGTAATATCATTCTCTATCTCTCTATACACATTTTTAAGACTTGGTGGAACCTTCACTCAATCCTGCACTGAAAAACTAAGTCAGTGAGCCTGTCCTTCTCAGTGGTATGGATCTTGTCAAAGAATCACTACTTTTACGTCTTCAAAATCAGTAAAATTCAGTGCACTAAAAATATCTTGCTCTTGGGGATATATTATCTTTCAGGCCTTTTTTTCAGTTTCTAAAAATTCTATTATCTCCTGAAAATAGTCTTTCTTCATTTCTAATCACAAATGCTTTTTCCATGATAGAGTGAGTTGTAGTTTCATTCATTTATATGTTACATATATAATCTTCTTCTCTCTCCCTTAGACTTAAGGGGAAGATGTCAAGCGAACAGATGAGGATACTAAAAACCTCATTTACCGATCTCATTGTGATTTTTGCTTAATAATATACAAATACAATAAATAGATTCATATTCATATAATTCATGTAATTGAAAGTGGAATAAAGTACTGTTCTACATTCTTTCACAAAAAAGAATACCCTAAAACTAAAATAGTCTCTCAGAGAGTTGCAGCTCATAAGTATTTCTTAAAATCGAATCTTATAAATCCTGCAGCATAACAAATCACATCAGTTGGGAATACTGGAAAAAAGCAACCAACCAGAATATATGTAAATCCTCACTTTTTTATCTTTTTGATCTGCAGTTGCACTTTTTGTAATATTTGTGAATCACTTCCTACACCATTATTCAACAAATAGCCAATATAATACGTTTGTACCAATCCAATTACTACTCCAATCATTGAGACTATAAATGTAAGCCAAATATCTTGAGTGAGCATTCAAAATGCAAGAATGATAACAGTAGAAGGAAGAAAGATAAATATTCGTATAATAAAAAGAGTAAGAAATGCTCCTATAGCTAACCATAGATTCTTTCATACATAGATAGAAACCATATCAAGGGTATATCAACTTTTTTTTAACCACAAAGAAGACCCCACTCAAATGAGTATTAGGATTGCAAGAATAAAAATAATGGCCTTATTTTTCAAATCTAATTGCATTAATCAATCTATATACTACTATAGTATATATTATTTTTATTTTTCCAATATGCTTGAAGCATTTATTTCTCCTGAGCTTGAACTTATTTTTTATATTATACTGCTTATCAGCATATTTTCTTTTTTTTCACTGGCTCCTTGGGTTCCAACAAAAAGCTCAGATCTTTCACGTATTCATAAAATTCTCTGACTTAAACCGTGAGAAAAATTTCTAGAAATTTGATGCTGAACAGCAAAAGTATCACTCTATTTAGCAAAGCATAATCCAGAGGCTCATGTTACCGGAATAGAGCTCTCTCCCCTACTATTTATATTCTCAAAACTAAGAGTCTATTTTTCAGGACTAAAAAATATCAACATCATTTATTGAAATGCTCTGAAACAAGACTTTAGCACATTTGATGTATTCTACATCTTTGGCCTCCCTGAAACAGTTACAAAAAAAATTGCCCCAAAGTTGTTAGAGCAAATGAATGATACTGCACGCTTTTTTTCCTATTGTTTTATTATGAATAATGATAATTTCATACAGACTCAACATAAAGAACAAAAGAATGTCTATAGTATCTATGAATATACAAAAATATAGTTCTTACTCACTTCTTAAAATACTTTAGTATAATTACTTTGTAACATCGAGAAAACAATCTTTGATATTACACAATGTTTTTATTAAGAATTGTTAGTAGGTAGTAAGAGGTGAAAATAATTAAAGCCTATAGGAATCTCCCTACTCACATACATGTTTCGCTATTTGAAAAAAGGTTTTTCCAAGAAAATATATACTGTTTGTATCTCAACTAAAGATTCTTATCTTAGCTAAAAGAGGTTCTCAAACATATGCTTACCTGGAATAAAATATAAAAGAGAGAAATCTCTTACATACTTCTTAAGTATAAGAGGTATACTAAAAAAGAGTACAACTAACAAGTTATACTCAAATCACACAAAGTCTCCTTTGCAAGAACAATATACACTTTTGTCTAAAAAAGTAAATAGAAACTATACAAAAACTTAGATAACTAAAGGTATCACTCTTGTGATTGACTAAAAAAAATTCAATAAAGAATATATTTATACCCATAAATACTGTTATTGAATATCTATTATTTACTTATTAATTACTTGTATTATGAATAATAAAATATTATCTGCTGTTTTGGTTATATGAATAGCTTCAACTGGCTTTGCTTCTCTTTCTAATGCTGATGATTCTTCTTCAGGTTCTATTGCTAACAAATTTGAAAAGAAAATAGCTTCAATGAATTTAACTGAAGATCAAAAAGCAAACATGACTGCAGCTAAAGATCTGATAATGAAGAAAAAATCAGGAACTGATTTAACTGAAGCTGAACAAGCTCAACTAGATGAACTAAAAAGTATTCTTCCTAAGAGAGAAGGAAAACATTGAGGAAAAAGAGGTGGAAAGAAAGGAATGAAAAACCTTACTGACGAAGAGAAAATAGCTCTAGAATCAATGAGTAATGAAGAAAAAACAGCATTTTTTGAAACTAAAAAAGCTGAGAGACAAGATCAAAAGCAAGCAAAAAAAACAGTTATTGATAAGCTTATAGCATGAACAGCTCTTACTACAGATGAAGAAGTTTTGAGAAATGAAATTGCTGAGAAGATGAATAGTAATGAAGGGAAAAGAGGAGGAAAAAGAGGATCATCTGAAAACAAAGAGCTCATTAAGAAACTTGTAAATGGTGAATCAATTACTGTCGAAGAAAAAGCTACTATTGTAGAGATGCAAACTCAACGTGCTGAAAGAGAGGCAGCTAAAGAAGCTATTAAGCCACTTATAGAAAAAAAGAAAGCTGGTACTGAACTAACAGATGATGAAACAGCTCAACTTGAAGCATTCAGATCAGAATATAAAGGAAAAAAAGGACACCGAAAAAAGGGGTGAAAAAGATGATGAAATAAAGCATATCAGACTATTGAACAATAATTGAGGATATTTGGGTAAAAGAGACACTTGTGTCTCTTTTTTTAGGGAGAATAAAAATGTCACTTTCCTTTATACTAAAGAACTTTTGTCGAATTATAGTTTTTTGGTACAATTAAAAGTATAATATTTTATATTTATCTAAAATACTGAATATGTCTTCAAAAAGAATCCTTACATGAGTAAAACCAACTGGAAATTGACTCCATTTATGAAATTATTTTTGAGCAGTGAAACCACTTATTGAAATGTCTGAATGAAATGAGACATTTTTTATGATAGCTGATATGCATTCTATCACATCTGTTCATGATAAAGAAACTCTTGAAAAGAATAGAAAAAGAGTGATTCTTGAGTATTTTTCTTTCCTTCCAGATGACTCAGAAATAATCATCTTTGAACAATCTAAACTTAAATACCATACTGATCTCATGTGGTTCCTAACAAGTGTTACTCCCTATTCTATGATGCTCAGAGCTCATAGTTTCAAAGATTCTCAAAACAAAAATTCTGAAATTAATATGGCTACTTTCAACTACCCTATTCTCATGGCAGGTGACATCATTAATCTTGATGCACAAATTGTTCCTGTTTGAAAAGATCAAAAACAACACCTTGAGTTTGCACGTGATATTGCTGGAAATTTTAATAAAATGTATAACTCTGATACTTTTACTCTTCCAGATGCCTACATTGATGAAACAGTCATGACTATTCCATGAACTGATGGAAGAAAAATGAGTAAATCATATGATAATTTCATAGGAATTTTTGATGATGAAAAAACTATGAAGAAAAAAATCATGAGTATCGTAACATGATCTGAATGATTAGACGATCCAAAAGATCCTGAAAAGTGCTGAGTGTTTTCTCTGATAAAACTTTTTGCGTCAAAAGAAAAACAATCTGAGATTACTCAAAAATACTTCCAATGAGGATATGGCTACTGACATGCTAAATTAGAACTTTTAGAAATTGTCCTAGAGTATTTCAAAAAACCACGAGAAAAGTATGAGTATTATGAGAGAAACTATGATGCACTACAGGATAAATTACAAAAAAATAACACTTTTGCTTCAAGTATAGTTGAGAATAAGTACAAGGAAGTTCTAGAAGTTGTGTGACTAAGTTAATTAATTACTAATATAATAACACTACCATGAGTAAAAAAATAAACATAGAAATTGATGAAAGCTATAAAGAAAAAATAGATATCCTAAAAAAAGTGTTCGTCTGAGAAGATGGGAAGCCCCTAGAACAT
>CALDZW010000126.1 GCA_937944175.1 uncultured Candidatus Altimarinota bacterium | reverse complement strand
TGTTTGTCTATCTTGCAAGGTTAAATGTTTTCACATATTTTTAGGAAAAGAATCAAAAAGTATAGTAACACCCTAATCAGCATTAGTATATCTCTTTCTTATTTTTCTAAAAATTGCGTTTCATTTCTGAATTTGGGTAATTAATATTGAGCTAAATATGACATTAATATAACAAACAACTGCAACTTTAAATTGTTTACTTGATAATAAAATTGTAACTACTGACCATCAAGTTCATGCAGATACAATCATTGGTACACTTAAAATTGTTGTTGAAAATGAGCCTCCACCTCGTCAATGTGACCCCCAAATGAGTTGATCAAACTCATCATGTCAATTAGGAGAAAAATGTACAAACATAAGAAAAAAACTATAGAATCTGCTTTTAAAGAGGGCATGGTTGATTGACAACAGAAGGAAGTTTTATGATGAAGTGTAAAATTAACGCATGGTGTGAATGCTATTTCACCTGAGTGAGAAATTATAACAGTGGTTTACAAATAAACAAACAAAAAATAATTACTAATAAATAAAAATATGGCCTGACCTTTCCCTGAAGAATATCCAGTAACAATAAAAAGTACTGAATTACTTAATCAAACTGTATGAAAAGCTGGAAGAATAACACCTTACAGCACAATATTCTATGTTGTTAAGGAGGATGTTGACTGATTATTACACTGTCAAGCCCCCAATATTTAAGACAGCAAAGTTAAGTAGAATTTAGGCTTTATTTTTGTTGATCAATAAACTGCTGAGGACTCATATTCAGAGCAGTATGTATTCTCTCATTATTGTAATAATAGATATGAAGATGTATTGCTTCAAGAGCTTCTTCAAATGAAGAATATCTATTTAAATCTCCCAGTTCAAATTTTAGTTTTCAGTAAAAAGATTCTTGTGCTCAATTTTCCCAAGGTGAGGCTTTTCTACTCATAGAAACAGATACATTATATCGACTCAAAAGTGAAAAATATTCATGGCTCCTATATTCACTTCATTGATCAGAATGCTGTATCTTAGGTGTGGTATTTTCTTTTTCTACCGCCTGTTCTAATGCAGATAATACTATTTCTTTCTCATGGTGTGATGATAGAGCATATCAGACTATCTTTTTAGAGTATTCATCTAGTACTGTAGCTAAATAGAATTCTATTCACTTGTAGTACAGGTGCGTAAAATCAGAACTCCATACCTGGTGTAATTCATCTATTGTTACATCTTTTTTTATATTCTTCACTCACATATGAGGGAGGTTTTTATCTCATGGTTTAGTGAATCTTCTCTTTGTTCTTACTCTAGCATAGATGCAATATTTTTGCATGATCCTTGTTATTGTTTTTATATCTATTCAAAAATGAGCTGCCATTCTTCTTTGTCAGTAGTATGGATCAAGTACATGTTGAAGTTCTATTCTTGTCTTTAGCATATACTCTCATACATCTGCTTTCCTTTTATAGTAGAGGGTACTTCTTGATAGTTCTAGGCTTCTACAGAGTAGAACCATATTCATACTTTTGTTTTTCTTTTTGATTTCTTTTGCAAAAATAACCATCCAATCTTCTCTTATTTTTGGTTCTTTTTTTTTGTTTTGTTGAGTTCTGCTGTAAGTTCTCAGATAATCAGAAGAAGATCTTCTTTATCTTTTTTGAGTCTCTTCAGTTCTCAGAGGTTATATCAGTTTCATTTGTTATCTTCTCTTTCTTCTCTCATCCAAGCATAAATAGTTACAGTAGAGACTCAATACTCATCAGAGAGTTTCTTTACTGATACACCATCATTTCTCACTCATGAGAGTATCTTTTGTTTTATTTCTTTTGCTACTCATGTCATATGTTTTTCATTTTAGATAGTAGTAATGTTTTCAGTATATCTTCTAGCTTAGATATACCTATACTTTTTACTTAACTATCTGTCCTAATATATGGGGACCTGCCACACATCACTCAAAGTAATACCTGAAATGAATTTAGAAAGTTCACTATACCCAAGTCCAATATAACAAAAGCATAGTCTCTTGATTTAGTTTTAGTATGAATTTGATATATTAATAAAACTACATACTAACAAGATGTAATCACCTAATCCTGATTTATTTCCATTCTGCTAGTTTAAAACTATGGGCTTTCAGCCCAAGAGCTTTAGTTTTTGTGAAACTACTAGTATGGTTATACTGAAGAAGTTACAAATTAACTAAGCAGATATTATGAATATGAAGAATAGTCATAGCACAACAAATCTGACAGTACATCTGGTCTTCATTACGAAATACAGATATAGAGTTCTGAGTTGAGAAATTCAAGAAAGAACAAGAGATTTAATTAAGCAAAAATGTGATGTGAATAATGTAAGGATTATAAAATGAGTGGTAAGTAAAGATCATGTCCATTTACATGTTGAATATCCACCTGATTTGAGAGTATCAGATTTTATGCAGTGGATAAAATGATACTCATCAAGGAAGTTAAGACAAGAATATCCTATTTTGAAGAAAAGGTATTGGTGATGATGAATGTGGTGAATCTGATATTGAGCATGGAGTACCTGAGTGGTATCTGAGGAACTGATCAATAATTATCTAGAACACCACAGAAATCCTTCTAATTTTGATACAGAAAACAATTTTATCCTAGAGTAAGATAGAAGCATGGAGTAGGACTTCCAGTCCGGGTTTCAAAACCTATGGGCTTTCAACCCATAGTCGTTTAGTAAATAAGTTTAAGACATTAATAATTCGGACTACATCAAGGACTCTTACATCTAGTTAACAAGAAAGAAATTATTTGGACATTCTTACTTATGAATTCACATTTTCTTGCCAATAAAAGTAGTAATAGAACATAATATTATTGTTGGGAACTTTAGTTTTTATATGAAAAATTATTTAAAACGTAAACATACAACTAAATGACTAGTAAGACAGTAACAAAGACTTTCAGAATTAATTACGTACCATCATATGAAGATTAAAAATGTCTAGGGCAAGGAGTTACATTTAGGCGTGAAGTCAGAGGAGTTTTCTTTGATGAAGAGATAGATTCAAGTGAGAAAGCACAAGAAAGAATATATACACCTCGTAAATGTGGAAGTTGGCCCTTTGAATGTAAATATTCTGATGATTGTCAACGTGCTTTAGAAAATCACATAAAGTTCATTACTGACACTGTACTTTTTAGAAGTTAAATAAACACAGCATTTACACATATTCTCAATTACACTATTTTCAGCCTAAAGATCTCTCTCCCAACTAATTGCTTTTCACGTTTATACAAAAGACTTCACATCTTAGTAGCTTGTATTTTTGAATCATCTGGAAAGTAGGGAAGTATGCTGCAGTATTTTTCTAAAATATCATATATTTCATCAAAA
>CALDZW010000125.1 GCA_937944175.1 uncultured Candidatus Altimarinota bacterium | reverse complement strand
CTAAAAAAAGGCTTTTTTGCAAATAATACAATGTTCAATCCAAATAACAGTATATCTAAAATTGAAGCATTGAAAATGATTATGAAATGAACAATGCTTGAGAAAAATACCACATCTGATTGGAGAGAATGATACGTAACTTCAGCACTTGAAGTATGATTATTAGAAAATAGCTTTTCAGATTATGATAGCATGGCAACAAGATGATGGATATTTTTAATTGCACAAAGAGCTATACAAATTTGAGATGATATTGAGATGACTATTCTAGAAGAGCTGCTAAATATTTAATTTATTTTTTATTTAATAGGTAATTATGACTTTTTTTTATAAAATGTTCTTTGTATGTATTTCTCTTAGTATAATTATAGGAAATGTGTCTGCATACACTGAGAAAGAATTGATGGCAGCAGAGAAACTTGCATCAAATTGGATTATCCAAACTCAAGAGACAGTTGATTGATATAAACTTGATGAAACAATAACAAGAAGAGAAGTAGTAAAGATAATTGGAAAACTCTCTTGAAATCAGATATGAGAGGTATGTGATTGAATTTTTGGTGATGTGAAGTCAAATGATTGGGGGTGTAAATATGTAGAATATTTATATAAAAAAGGGATTGTTTCATTTAATGCTCAATTTAGACCAGATGACCAGATCACAAAAACAGAAGTAATGAAAATGATTCTGAAAATAAAAAATGTTGAAAAGATTCAAGAAACTACTAATTGGCAAGAGGATTATATGATCACAGCACTTGATAAATGAATCATTACTGAAAAGTATACTGACTATAATATGAATGCTACAAGATGATGGATATTCCATATTGCAGCTATGGTTATTCAAAAAGAACAAGAAGGATGATTATATAGTGATGAAGCTTTATAAATATTTAATTTTATATGAACTTAGATATATTATTGCAGAGTTTAAGAAACCAAATAGATACCATTGATGAAGAGATGATCTATCTTTTATCTAGACGATTTGCATTGGTAAAACAAGTATGAGATATTAAAAAAGATACTGGTGACACTCCACTTCAACCTCATAGGTGGCAAGAAGTTTTAGATAATCTTTATTTAGAATGAAAAGAGAGATGAGTATCAAAAGACCTGATTGATGATATATGGAACAGAATTCACAAAGAATCTCTTAAAATTGAATCAAATTCAAATAAAAAAGATATATCTTAGATATATCTTTTTTATTTGACTTAAAAAATAATAAATATATACTGAATATATATTATTTTGTAAATTACAATATCTTATGCTTACTGACAAACAAGAAAAAGTGTTGAATTCTATTACTGAATTTATATCTAAATATTGAAAATCTCCAACGATTGAAGAGTTAAAAAATATACTAGAACAAAAGTCAAAGAGGGGAGTGGTTCAATATTTAGAATCTTTAGAAAAAAAATGATTTATAACAAGATGAAGATGATTTAGGTCTATTCGTCTTGGAAATGGTGTATGATTTCAGACAATGTTATCAATTCCAATACTTTGATATGCAAATGCATGAACTCCACTTGTTGATGCTCAAGAAAATGATTTATGAGTGTTACCTGTTTCTCAAAGTGTGGTTTCTGGAGATGAAAAAAATTATTTCATTCTAAAAGTTGAATGAACATCTATGAATCAATTTGAAGTAAATGGCAAAATTATTGACAATGGAAGCTATATATTGATTAATAAAAAAGAAATAAATACAAATTCTAAAGAGGCATTTTTGTTTTTAGTTGACTGAGCTGCAACTATTAAAGTACCAAAACAAGAAGGAGAGAATTTATATTTATGTCCAAAGTCAAGTGATGAGTATCATAAACCAATTATTCTCTCTTCAAGTGATAATGTAATTGTCAATGGGAAAGTAGTAGATGTTTTTAATTTTCAATAATTTTTTTTTAGTTAATCAATATTACATAAAAAAATGATTTATTAACTTAACACTATATCTGACAAAAAGCTCTCTTGATGTTTGTTCATCAAAAGAGCTTTTTATTTTTTGTTTCTAGTCTATCATTTCTATGTGAATAGATCTTCTTTTGTATCAATTTCTCATTCTAGAGCTTTGGCTTTATCTTCTCAGCTGAGTACAATTTTTGGATCAATTTCTAGTTCTTTATCACTAATTTTTCCAGGATATTTGAATTTATTTAATACAACTTTCAGTGCATTAATTCTTGCTTTCTTCTTGTCATCAGAGTTGATGATAGTCCATGGAGCATGTTTTGAGTGTGTTTTACTCAAGTTTTTATACTCTGCTAATGTGTATTTATCCCATAATTGTTGTGAATATTGATCAATTGGGGAGAGTTTAAACTGTTTTAGTGGATTTCTTCTTCTATCTTCAAAACGAGCAGCTTGTTCAGATTTATTTACACTGAAATAAAATTTAACAATTTTAGTACCTGAATCAACAAGCATCTTTTCAAATAATGGAACATCTTCTATGAATTTTTTATAGTCATCTTCATTCACAAAACCCATTACAGGTTCAACTCAAGCTCTATTATACCAACTTCTATCAAAGAATGCCATTTCTCATCCAGAAGGAAGGTGTTTAACATATCTTTGGAAATACCATTGAGTTTGTTCAACATCACTTGGTTTTTCTAAAGCAACTACCCTCGCTCATCTTGCATTTAGATATTCTCTAAACCTTTTAATAGTTCCACCTTTTCAAGCAGCATCTCTTCATTCAAATATGATAAGCAATTTTTCTCATTTTGCTTTGATATGTTTTTGGAGTTTTAGGAGTTCAACCTGGAGTTTTATGATTTCTTTTTCATATTTGATTTTACTCTTTTTAATACAAAAACTTTTATACTGATCCTTTTTTGAGTCAGGAATATTTTTGCAAAGTTTATATCTATCTTCAACTTTCTTCACTACATCAACAAGTTTGATTTTTTCTTGAGAATCCTCAAGTTCTTCAATAGAAGTTTCTAACTTTTCAAAGATAACTTCAATTTCCTTGAATTCATCTTTTGTTTTTTGATAATTCTTTTTTTTCTTATTCTCAGAAAGTGATTTTTCAAGTTTATTTCTCAAAACTTTCATATTATCAATATTTTTTTCTTCTAGAAGTTCATTGTAAAGTCTTTCAATCTCTTCTTTGAATCTTCTAATAGTATCAGAATTGAGTTTTATTTTTTTATTAAAAATCTCATAAAATAGTGTTGGCATAGTGCAAAATAGTTAAAAATTATAGTAGTTCTAGACTCATAAACATGTAAGAACAAATATATTCTATCACATTAAATATAATAATGTCAAGTAAAATATACATTTTCCAAATACTTTATATTATTAATAAGTCAATATTAGCTATTCTATAAGAAAAAAATTAGTATATTTTTCTTTGATTTTTGACTAATAATATATATTATTCTTGAAAGCATTTGAGCATTTAACACATGCAAGCTCAGGGAAGAACAGATTTTCTTAGTAGAACCCTGCGGAGTCGAGAAGCTTCGTAAGCAAAATAAAAATTAAGAATAACATTTTCGGTGGCACCTTCTCTTCAATATATGAAGAGACCGAAAAGTACATATATTTTATAATGTACTTTTTTATTTTTTTGATTTTATCAATATGTTAAGAACACATACATGTAATGATTTGTGAAGTACATCAATTTGAGAAGAGGTAACTCTTTCTGGTTGGGTAAGTAATAGGAGGGATCATTGAGGAATAATTTTTATTGATTTGAGAGATAGATATGGACTAACACAAGTAGTATTTGATCCTAAAGATAATGTAAACGCCCATACATTAGCGGATTCATTTAGAAGTGAATATGTCATTCAAGCAACATGAACTGTAAGAGCAAGACCAGAATGACAGGCAAATCCAAATATGAATACAGGTGAAATAGAAGTGATTATTAACAAAGAAACAATAATACTTGCACAATCAAAAACACCTCCTTTTGAATTAGATAGTCATAAAGCATTGGCAAATGAAGAGGTGAGATATAAACATAGGTATATTGATTTAAGAAGAGCTGAAGCATTAGATAATGTGAAATTTAGATCTAAATTTTTACACTTTACAAGAAGCTGGTTTATAGAAAAAGATTATTTGGATGTACAAACTCCAATATTTACTGCAAGTTCACCAGAATGAGCAAGGGACTTTTTAATACCTTCAAGGGTAAATCCAGGAAAATTTTATGCACTTCCTCAAGCGCCTCAACAATATAAACAGTTACTTATGGTTGGTTGAATTGACAAATACTTTCAAATTGCTCCTTGTTTCCGTGATGAAGACCCAAGAGCAGATAGACATGCTTGTGAATTTTATCAATTAGATTGTGAAATGAGCTTTGTAGAACAAGATGATATTTTTTCAGTAGTTGAAGATTATTTAAGAGATGCCATTTCAAATCTTTCAGATAAAACTGTGTTAAATGATAAGTTTCAATCAATGACTTTTGATGAGGCCATGGAAACATATGGTTCAGATAAGCCAGATCTTCGTTATGATATGAGACTTATAGATGTGGCGGATATTTTTTCTAGGTCAACAAATGGAATATTTTCATGAATTGCTAGTGACACTGAAAAAAATAGAGTAAAGGCCATCAAAGTAGAGAATGGAGATAACATGTTTTCAAAAACACAGATGAAAAATTTTGAAAAATATGTTCGTCAATTTTGAGCTCAAGGGCTCGGGTATTTTCAGATGCAAGAAGAGTGACTAAAATGACCTCTTAATAAATTCTTCTCAGAAGAAGATCTAACAGAAATTGTTGAAAGAACTGAACTTGCTGTTTGAGATGTAGTATTTTTCGGAGCAGCTGATACTGAGACAGTATGTAATTACATGTGAAAGTTTAGATGTCATCTAGCGGAACTTATCAATGAACAAGTAGAAAATTTTATAGATCCAAATGTTTTAGCTTTTTCATGGATCACAGATTTTCCTATGTTTGAAGTGAATGAAATTACTTGAAAAGTAGATTTTGGTCATAACCCATTTTCTATGCCAAAATGATGACTCGCAGCCTTTGAAGAAGAGGACCTACTAAAAGTAAGTTCAGTTCAATATGACCTAGCTTGTAACTGATTCGAATTATTATCAGGTTCTATAAGAAACCATGATATAAAAGCGCTTGTTGCTGCGTTTGAAAAAGTTGGAAGAACAGAGGATGAAGTAAAGAAAAAATTTGGAGCCATGTATGAAGCATTTCAATACTGAGCACCCCCACATGGAGGTTTTGGTATGTGAATTGATAGATTTATGATGATCCTCAAAGATGAAGATAACATTAGAGAAATCTATGCTTTCCCTAAATCTTGAAAAGCACAAGATCTTATGATGAATGCTCCAACAGAAATTGACGAAGAGCAGTTAAGAGAATTACATATCGAGGTTGTGAAAGAAGATGAGGAGTAAAAGATAGTTGCATATAGAAAAGGCTCAGTTTATATGTGAACTGAGCTTTTTGTTTGACTATTATTAATGGAGAATATAATAAGAGTATATATTTATATAATTTCACTAAGTGATGGTAATTGTAAAAGATTGAAAGAAATATTACACAATGGAAGAATCTTCTAAAATATTAGATGAAAGATTTAAAAAAAGTGCAAAGAAATTTGCTCAAGAAGTTATTGTAAAGAGTAAGAAGAATAAAAGAGATGAATCTCAAGTAAATGAACCATCTTATGTATAAAATTATAAACAACACAAGAGTGATTGATGAGATAGAGAATTTTATTGATTGATATCTCCATTCTTTTCTAGATTTGTTAGCTGATTCTTGAATAGAGGATTTAGATATCATTGAGTGAAACTATTTAAATGTTGCTAATAATTTCAAAGAAGAGATATTATTATCCATCAGAGAGAACCTTAAATATCAAACAGTTTTATGATACAAAGAATTAAAAAATGATAAATTTCAGTATATTACAGTTGTTTGAAATTACAGATTATTTGTGATATATACAGAAGATGTAGATTCTAAAATAAGGATAATTCAGGATATAGAATTTCATAAGAAATAGAGTGAACCGCATCATGAAAAGCACAAGACCTTATGATGAATGCTCCAACAGAAATTGATGATGAGCAATTGAGAGAGTAGCATATTGAGGTTGTGAGAGAAGACGAAGAATAAAAACAGTGCATATAGAAAAGGCTCAGTTTGTTTAGAAACTGAGCTTTTTTGTTTTGACTATTATTGATCAAGAATATAATAAGAGTATATATATTACAGTATAACTAACAATGATATGAGTTCACTTACTGGATCAGCGCTAAAAGCAGAATTAAAGGAATTTGTCATTGAAATGGCAGATGAGCTTATTAGAGATTTAAGAAAAAAAGAGGAATCTACTAATAAAAAAAGTTATGTTCAAAGTTAAATATAGTGATAGAGTTCAACTAATTATTAAAGAGTTTATTAGATCATATAAAGATTCTTTCTTAGATAGATTTACAAATACTTGAATGATATGAGAAGATGTAATTAGAGAATCATATATTCTGAAATCTATGGCATTCTATGAAAGTATTATTAACAATACTGATACCTTATTGTCTCCAGAGAATATTTTTTGAAATACATTTAATTCCAATGATACTAAGCAAATTTATATTAATATCAATACATTCAGGATAAAAGTATTCTATAGATGTTAAGTCCAAAGACATTGTTCCACAAGATTTAGTAAAATTGAATATGCCAAATATTGCTGATTGGAACAAAATCTCTATAGATTTTTCTTCATGTTAATAAGTTTTTGTTTGAATTCAACTAAATCTTGTTTGAATAATTGAGAGAGTTAAGTATTGAAGTAGTTAGAGAAAATGTAGAATAAAAACAAAAGACTCTCATTTCCATTGAGAGTCTTTTGTTTTTATTGAGTGTAAATTATTCTGGGTTTGAAAAAGGAGTAGATACAGTATATTCTATAAAATTTCAATCCATATCTTCAGTGGGTATAATAACTAATCCTCTTTCCCCATCAGGGTCTTGTTTCTTGAGTTCTTTTATAGCTTGTCTATATGAAGCCTCTTTAACTTGTTTTTTATCAGACTCTATACTTTTTAGATTAATGGCATTTTGTAATTCTGTAATTGCCTTATCGTAAGAATGAGCATTTTTATTCAAAATAGATGTTACATCTTCTTTTCATAATTTTCCTACTAAAGTTGCAATAGATTTAATTTGTACAATATCAGCATTCATTGGTCACATGTTTCAATCAAAAAAATCTTCATTATTATTTGCAGAACTAGCATCTGTTAGTGTTTTTGTTAATTGAGTTTTCGTATCTCATTCACTAAGTGAATCAGCAATTGATTGAATCATTTTAATTTCTGAATTTAATGTTTCAACCCCATTTTCTAGTGGTACTTTTCTCATAATATCTAAATTTAATAAATAAAAATTTTGACAATCTGTCATTCACATAAAAATCATATCATATCAGAGATGTCAAAGAATGCGAGGAAAATTTAAATAATTGATAAAAATAGTAAAAAATATATACTTGATTGTATAAAAAAATGTAAATATTTTCTAATGAAATAGGGAGTATGATTCAGGAATTAAAAGTAAGAGGGGTTGAGTGGATTGATGGTGTGGAGCTTGCAAAAACAGAAATACTTGAAATTGTTAAGGAGTATGATTTCCATGAACTTGATATTGAAGCCTGTCTTGAAGAAAATCAGCATGCCAGGCTTGATGTGTATGAAGATTATTTATTTGTTGTTCTTCATTTTCCAAAGTATAATAAGCAGTCTGAAATATATGAACTCAATGAATTCAATATTTTTCTAGGAAAGAATTTTTTAATTAGTTTACGTGATTTTAGTGGTACTAAAGTTGGTAATATATTTCAAAATTATGAAAAACTTGATCTAGAAGATCAGAGTGCTTTTAAAATTACTTCTTGATTTATCTTGTATGAAGTCATTCAAGCAATGCTTGAAAAGATTTTTAAAATGGTTGATAATATTAGAAAAGATGTAAGAGTATTAGAGAAAAAAGTGTTTGATAACCCAAGTTCAAAATTAGTAAAACAAATAATGATCAAAAAGAGAAATATAGTAGTTCTTAAACATATGTTGTTACCTCAGATTTCTGTTATGAAGCAAATAGAAGAAAGTATGAATCAGATGTTTAAAAATGAGATGGAAGAGTATTTTGAAGACTTGGAGGATAAGATAGAAAAATTAGTCAGAGATATCAGAATTCTTGAAGAATATACAGACTCTCTTGAGGATGCATTTAAGACACTTATTGATATTAAAACTAATACAATTATTACATTTTTAACTCTTTTTTCAGCATTTCTTCTTCCACTCACCCTGGTGACAAGCTTTTATTGAATGAATGTTCCACTCCCGTTTGAAAAAAATCCATATATAATTTATTGGATGTTACTGGGGACGCTATGAGCTATGTTTATTGGGTATTTCTTGTTAAGAAAAAGGGGGAAATTTTAAAATTTGCTTTATGAGATATTATTGTATAATCTGTTTGTAAAAAATGTAGGGTACAAATGGATTTGTACCCTACAAAACTAATTAATTAAAAACACAAATATATGCTTGCAAAAGTAGTAGTAATTGGAAGGCCAAATGTTGGAAAATCAAGTTTTTTTAATATGTATATTGGTCATAAAATAGCAATTGTAGCTGATGAAGCAGGAACTACAAGAGACATCTCAGAGTATGAATATGATGATGAACATAATGATCTGAGCTATATTTTGGCTGATTCTGGATGACTTGATTTTGGCTCAAAAGAAGACATAGTTGCGGATGATATTATAGAGAGAACACAAACAGCTATTTTGGATGCTGATCTTTTAATATGGTTGCTTGAATATGATAGTTTTACTGATCTTGATTTAAAGATTCAACAGACTTTGCAAAAGAATGGAGTAAAAAATTTTATAATTGCTGCAAATAAAGCTGATAATGAAAATCAAGTTATGGAGGCTTGGAGTTTAGCTGGGAAATGAGAAGATGAATTTTTTCCAATCTCAGTAAGTCATAATTCTTGAATTGATGATATAAAAAGGTATGTTGCAAAGTTTCTTACAAAAAAATGACTAAACTACAAGCTTGAAACATTTGATGATTCTGTGGTGAGTTTAGCTCTTGCTTGAAGACCAAATGTTGGGAAATCAAGTTTGATTAATGCAATAGTTTGAAAAGATAGAGTTATGGTAAAAGATATGCCGTGAACAACAAGAGACTCAGTAGACACACGCTTTGAATATAATGCGAAAGATTATGTGCTTATTGATACAGCAGGGATTAGAAGACTTTCAAAAGTAGGGACAAAAAATATTGAAAACTGGTCAGTTATGAGGAGTGAGAGGGCCATCAAGAGAGCTGATATAATTGCAGTAGTAGTTGATGGATTTGAATGAATTGTTCAACAAGATCTTTCAATTATCTCACGAGTATTAGAAGAAAAAAAGTGACTCATAGTAGTGGTAAATAAGTGGGACAAAGTTCTTGAAAAACCAGGTATTAATAGAGAAACAATGATGAATAGATATATTAATTATCTAAAAGAAAAGATTGAATTTATCCCGTGGGTATCTGTCATATTTACAAGTGCTACAGACAAAAAAAGAGTCAATGAGATTTTAGAAAGAGCTTGAGAAATAAAAGATGAACGTTTCAAAAGAGTGAAGACGTCAATATTTAATGAATTTTTAGAACAAGTTATTTATAAACATCCACCAACAGGGAATAAAAAATCCCATTCTCCAAAAATATATTATTGAACACAAGCAGACACAAATCCTCCAAAATTTGTACTCACAACAAGTAATCCTAGTCATTTCCATTTTTCATATAAGCGTTAT